>JAHEDO010000032.1 GCA_024641185.1 Burkholderiaceae bacterium
CTCGTCGGCGCGGCGCTCGACGCGGCCGGCGGCGCATCGAGCCCGGCCGGCTGGCAGGCGGGCTTCGCAGTGCTCGCCGCGGGTGTGCTGTGCGGCCCGTTGCTGCTCTGGTGGTCACGCAAGGCCGCCGCACGCGACGCGGCCCGAAACTGAGCGCGTCGCGCGTCGCGCGCCGCGTAGCCGGCGGTCCGCGACCCATGGCGCGCAGCGACGGGCCACTACAATGGAGTCTCAGCGAGAGGCGATGCCTCGGGAGACGACGCGATGACCACTGCGAGCGACTACGCCACCTTCGATGCCGGCGACGTGGTGCTGCAGTCGGGCCGCACTTTCCCTGCCATGAAGATCGGCTACAAGACTTTCGGCACGCTGGCTGCCGACAAGTCGAACGTGATCGTCTATCCCACGTCGTTCAGCGCGCAGCACTACGACACGCAATGGCTGGTGCGCGAGGGCGGCGCACTGGACCCCGGCCGCTACTTCATCGTGATCCCCAACCTCTTCGGCAACGGACTCTCGTCGTCACCGTCGAACACACCGTGGCCGCTGACGGGCGACCGCTATCCCAACGTGACATACCACGATGCGGTCCGGGTTCAGCAACGGTTGCTCGAGGAAGTCTTCGGCATCGAGCGCGTGCGCCTCGTCTACGGCTGGTCGATGGGCGGCATGCAGGCCTACCATTGGGCGAGCATGTTCCCCGACCGGGTCGAGCGGATCGCGGTGGTCTGCGGCTCGGCCCGCTGCTCTCCGCACAACGCCGTCTTCCTCGAGGGCGTGCGCGCGGCGCTGATGGCCGACCCCGCCTACCTGGACGGCGCGTTCACCGCGCGCCCGGTGCGCGGCTACCGTGCAATGGGGCGCATCTACGCGGGCTGGGCGATGTCGCAGGCGTTCTATCGCGAAGAGGCCTGGCGCACGATGGGCTTCACCTCACTGGAGGACTTCCTGGTGCGCAGCTGGGAAGCCAGCTTCTCGCGGCGCGACGCCGCCGACCTGCTCGCCCAGCTCTGGACCTGGCAGAACGGCGACATCAGTGCGAACGAGCGCTTCAATGGCGACCTGCCCGAGGCGCTGCGTTCGATCCGGGCCAAGGTGCTGCTGATGCCGGGCGATCACGATCTGTACTTCCGCGTCGAGGACAACCGGCGCGAACTCCTGCACCTGCGCAACGGACACTTGAAGCCGATTCCGTCGATCTGGGGCCACCGGGCCGGCAACCCCGCGCAGAACCCGGAAGACGCCGCCTTCATCGAAGCGGCGGTGCGCGAACTTCTGGACGCGGACTGACTCGCACCGGCGTGCGCGCCGGGACTCGACGGCACCCGCCTGCGCGCGCCAGCGCCTGACGGCGCGCGTCGCCTCTTCTCAGTCGAGCGGCACGCCCAGCGAATCCGGCGACAGGTAGCGCTCGAGAAAGGATTCGAAGGTTTCGTTGTCGCCGTGCTCGATCGATCGCTGCGTCGCCAGCGATTCCTTGGCCATCGTCCGATAGCGCTCGAGGACGTCCGGAGAAACACGCGCGCGAAGGAGTGCGTCGCGGTGCCGCTGCGACTGCGCGAGCGCGAAGGACTTGAAGGCATTGCCGTGATCGGATGCCATGCGCTTGAGCACTCGCGCAGACGGCGTCTTCGCGGGATCCGCGAGCGCGGCCCGGGCCGCCGTCAGCGCCTCGCCATACGCACCGGTCGAATGAGCGAAATCCAGGGCCGCCGCGATCGGCTCGCACTCCGCGAGCAGCTCGGCCGCCCAATCGACCAGCAGCACCTTGCCGTCGCCGCGGATCAGCAATTCGCCCGGCTCCCGCCCGTACTGCGCGGTGCGGTGCTGATTGCGCGCTACCCGCGCGATATCCTCCGGATCGTCCGGCGGGCTCTCGCTCAACAGACAATGCAGCAGGAAGATGTCCAGGAACCGCATCATTCCCGCGTCGATCCCGATCGGACTGAACGGATCGACGTCGATGCACCGGACCTCGACGTACTCGACCCCACGGTCGGCCAGCGCATGCAGCGGACGCTCCCCCGGGTTGATCCGCCGCTTCGGGCGGATCGTGCCGTAGAACTCGTTCTCGATCTGCAGCAGCGTGGTCGCCAACTGGCGGTACCGGCCCGCCTCGTCGCGCACGCCGATCGCCTCGTACGCGGGATACGGCTCGAGCAGCGCGGAACGGATCGAGCTCGCGTAGCTGCGCAGACTGTTGTAGCTCACCGTGAGCGAGCGCTGGGCGTCGCTCTGGTAGCCCAGCGGCCCCATTCGCAGCGACGTCGCGTGAGGCAGATACAACGTCGCGTCGGCAAGAGGCTCGAGGGCATGCTCGCGCCCCTCGACGAAGGAGCGGCAGACCGCCGGGGATGCGCCGAACAGGTACAGCAGCAGCCAGGTGTGCCGGCGAAAATTGCGGATCAGCGAGAAGAACGCATTGTCCCGGTAGTCGCGCGGATCACCGTCGTTTCCGTCGGAGCGCTGCAGCAGCGGCCAGACGCGATCGGGCAGCGAAAAGTTGTAATGGATGCCGGAGATCGTCTGCATCCGCCGGCCGTACCGGTGCGAGAGCCCCATCCTGTAGACGGTCTTGGCCCGCCCAACGTTCGACCGTCCGTACTGGCCGATCGGAATGTGGTCATCGTCGGGCAGGCTGCAGGGCATGCTCGCGCCCCAGAGCATCTCATCGCCGATATTGCGATAGACGACCTGGTGGATTTCCCGCAGTTCGCCGATGCAGTCCTCGATGCGCTCATGGACACCAGTGATCAGTTCCAGCTGGGCTTCGCTGAAGTCCGTCGTGATGCAGGGATGGGTGAGTGCGGATCCGAGGGCCGCGGGGTGAGGCGTATCGGCCAGCCGACCGTCGGCAGTCGCGCGCAGCCCCTCCTTCTCCACGCCGCGTCGGATCCGCGCGAGCAGTGAGACGGGCATTGCGGCGAGCCGTTTTTGTAGTGTCGTCAATCGTCTTCCCGAGGCCTGATGGCCGGATGTATTCCAGTAATTGCCCGGAAAGATACAGCGTTTCTGGCAAACTCGTCGGCGGCTCGGCAGGTCTGACCGACGGCTCGGCGCAACCGGCGACGCGTGTCCTTCTTTCCCGGGAACTGCGGACACTGCGCCTTCCGCCCCGATTGCGCGTCGCCATCGAGCCGCTGCCAACCCCGGACCAAACCACGGAGAGGACATGCCACACATCAGCACCGACGACGGCGTCAGGCTCTATTACGAGGAGGCCGGCAGCGGACAGCCGCTGGTATTCGTCCACGAGTTTCTGGGCGAATACCGGGCCTGGGAACCCCAACTGCGCCATTTCTCGCGCAAATACCGCTGCGTGGCCTACAACGCGCGCGGCTATCCCCCGTCCGACGTCCCGGAGAGCCCAGACGACTATTCGTTCGAGCACCAGCGCACCGACCTGAAGGCGGTGCTCGACGCCTTGAAGATCGACCGGGCGCACATCGTCGGTCTGTCGATGGGCGCATTCGCGACCTTCTACTTCGGGATGAAGTGGCCCGAGCGGGCGCGCTCGCTGACGCTCGCCGGCATCGGCAGCGGATCGATGCCCGAGTCCCGAGCGCGCTTCGCCGCCGAGTCCGAGGCGTCCGCACAGAGCCTGCTGGACGGCGGGTGGGAAAAGAGCGCCGCGGCACGCACCCTTACCCCGACCCGTGTCCAGCTGCGCAACAAGAACCCGCGCGGTTTCGACGAGTTCGTCGGCATGGTCCGCCAGCACTCCGCCAAGGGTTCGGCGAACACCCTCAGGGGCTACCAGGCCCGACGCCCAGCCCTGCAGGATTTCGCTGCACAAATGGCCGCATGCACCGTGCCGACGCTGATCATCAGCGGCGACGAGGACGAGCCCTGTCTGGACGCCTCGCTGATGCTAAAGCGCGCGATGCCGTCGGCGGGCCTGGCCTTCCTTGCCCAGACCGGGCACGCCTGCAACCTCGAGGAGCCGGAGCTGTTCAACCTGCTGTGCGAGCGCTTTTTCCACCAGGTCGAGTCGGGGCAGTACCGGATGCGGGACCCGATCGCGGCGCCCGGCCGCATTCTCTAGCGCGCTTGCGCGGCATCGTCGCGCCGGGAAGTCATCCGCGCTGGCAAGAGAAGGCTTCGACTGACACCGTCTCTCGGCGGTCCTGCGATTCGACCGTGGTCCCGTTCAACCGAGCGATGCCGCCTCGTGAGGTATGCGGGTCAAACAACAGATACGCACCGCGCGTGTCTGCGCAGGAGATTCTCCCGCGCACCCCGGCCGTGCAGGTCGTCGCGCTACCGGTGAGCGCCTTTTCCAGCGACTCGGGCGTGAACATCTCGCCTCGCATCACCAGTTCGAACTTGTCCTCGAACAGGCGGCGCACTTTCCATTTGCCGGACTCCCATTTGAGCCCGCCTGCGATGTCGACTTTGCAGGCGTAAGTCGTGTCTTCCGCTCTCACAGCGAATGCGAGCGACGCCAGCAGCGTTGCACAGCCCGCGAAGACTGCGGTTCGGATGACTCTGGACGAAGACGTGGCCATGGTCTTGTGCGCCTATTCAGTTTCAAGAGCACAGTGGGTGTGCGCCGGCGTTCAAAGCGCCACAGGCGATGCCGTTGCGTCCCTGGTGCCCCGAGCCGGACTCGAACCGGCACGCTTTTCAGCTGCGGATTTTAAGTCCGCTACGTCTACCGATTCCGTCATCGGGGCGTCGTCCGCATTATAGGGACCGTACTGCCCCGGTCGCGCGTCGAGCCGCAGTCAGGCAAGAAGCGCCGTGCGCTGTGGGGTCGCCGTGAGGCCGCTGCGCTTTTCAGTTAACCTGCGTGCCCGTACCCCAGAACGGCGAGACCGGCATGAAATATCTAACGCTTCCTTCCACCGCACTGAAGGTGTCCGAGGTCTGCCTCGGGACGATGACCTGGGGCGAGCAGAATACCGAGGCGCAGGCGCACGAACAGCTGGATTACGCCGTCGAGCAGGGCATCAACTTCATCGACACCGCGGAGATGTACCCGGTGCCCCCGAACGCCGCGACACAGGGGCGAACCGAGGCGTATCTCGGCAATTGGCTCGCCCGCCGTCCGCGCGGCGACCTGGTGATCGCCACCAAGGTGGCCGGCCCGGGCAGGCGCGACTGGATCCGCAACGGGCGCACCGATCTGACTCACGAGGTGATCGCGGAGGCCGTCGACACCAGCCTCGAGCGCCTCAAGATCGACTACATCGACCTCTACCAGATCCACTGGCCGCAACGCAACGTGCCGATGTTCGGTTCGTCCGAATTCGATCCGAGCAAGGAGAAGGACGGCCCGGCGATCCGCGAGCAGGTCGAGGGCATGGGCGCGATGATCGCCGCCCGCAAGATCCGCCACTACGGTCTGTCCAACGAGACATCCTGGGGCGTGTGCGAGTTCCATCGGGTGGCCAGGGAGCTCGGATTGCCCGGCCCGGTCACGATCCAGAACAGCTACAGCCTGGTGTCGCGCAACGTCGACAACGATCTGGCCGAGGTCTTGTTTCGCGAGAAGATGTCACTGCTCGCCTACAGCCCGCTCGCCGGCGGCATGCTGTCGGGCAAGTACCTCGGCGGCGCCCGGCCGGCGAACGCGCGCTTCGCGCTGTTCGACGGCCTCGGGGCGCGTTTTCGCAAGCCCTATGTGACCGAGGCAATCGAGGCGTATGCCTCGCTCGCGAAGGAGCGTGGCATCTCGCTGGTGCAACTCGCGCTGGGCTACGTGAAGAGCCGCTGGTTCCTGGGCTCGTCGATCATCGGCGCAACGACGATGGAACAACTGCGCGAGGACATCGCCGGCGCGCAGGTAGAACTAGACGCGGACACCCTGAAGGCGATCGCCGCGATCCAGGCGCACTATCCGAACCCGGCCAGCTGAGCGTCACTGGGCCGCAGTGTCGAACCCGGCAAGGGTCGCCCGCCACCGGTTATTAGCGGACGAACGCGAAGACCGCTACCCAGTGGGCCGCGCTGCCGCCTAGCACGAACAGGTGCCAGATGCCGTGCGCGTGCCGCCACTTCTCGTCGTACAGGTAGAACACGACCCCGGTCGTGTAGACGAGTCCACCCGCGGCCAGCCAGGCGAATCCGTCATGCCCGAGCGACCCGAGCAGCGGACCGGCAGCCACCAGCCCGAGCCACCCCATGACCACGTAGAGCGCGAGCGACACCGGCCGAGCCCCTTTGCCCAGGAGAAATTCCTGCGCGATACCCAGAGCCGCCAGCCCCCAGACGACGCCGAACAGCGACCAGCCCCACGCGCCGCGCAGGCTCACCAGCGCGAAAGGGGTGTAGGTACCGGCGATCAGCAGGTAGATCGCGCAGTGATCGAGTTTCCTGAAGACGCGCTTGGCCCGGCCTCGAACGCTATGGTAGAGCGTCGACACCGCGTACAGGAGAACCAGCATCAGTCCGAAGACACTCACCGCGACGATCCGCCAAGGGTCGCCTGCCCGCGCGGCCGAAGCGACTAGCGTGACCGCCCCGGCGACGGCCAGCGCGGACCCCGCGAGGTGTGTCAGTCCGTTGAATCTTTCTCCGCGATACATCGCTCGACTTGGATGACGCTCAGCGCGCGCCCACGGCGAACGGACGAGCCTACCCAGTGTAGACCATCGCGCGCGCGCTCGCCGGTCCCGTCGCCCCTGCGAGGCCGACGAGTCCGCGCGCACATGAGCGTATGCTCCACGTTCCGCGTGCAACTACCTGGGAGTCGAACATGCCGACGCTGTGCCCGATCGCACTTGCCGCAGGATGCAAGAAATGTCCTATTTTTTCGATCTGCCCGCTCAAGGGCGTCATCGGCGACCAGGGTAAGGGCAGCCAGACGAAGTCCGAGTCGACCGGCAAGCGACCCGACGCCGCCGTCTCCGCGAAACCCGTCTCCGCGAAACCCACGCAGAAGCCGGGCGCCAGACAAGGCGCGAAGCAGGGAACCAAGTCCGGCTCGAAGCGCGGCAAGCGTGCCTGAAGCGCGAGGCCTTCGCGCGGGACCAGGCCCGAGACCCTTCTAAGCGGCCAGTTTCTCGAACAGTCCGTGGGCGCGGATGAAGTCGATCACATTCTCCAACCCGTCCAGGGTCTTGAGATTCGTGAACACAAAGGGACGCTCGCCCCGCTGTGCACGCGCATCTCTGTCCATGATCTCCAGCGACGCCCCCACGTGCGGCGCCAGGTCGGTCTTGTTGATCACCAGCAGGTCCGAGCGCGTGATGCCCGGACCGCCCTTGCGCGGGATCTTCTCACCGCCCGCGACGTCGATCACGTAGATCGTCAGGTCTGACAGTTCCGGACTGAAGGTCGCCGCGAGGTTGTCGCCCCCCGACTCGATGAACACGATGTCCGCGTCCGGGTAGCGCTCCAGCATCCGGTCGACCGCTTCCAGGTTGATCGACGCGTCCTCGCGAATCGCGGTGTGCGGGCAGCCGCCGGTTTCGACACCCATGATGCGCCCGGCCTCGAGTGCGCCTGCCACGGTGAGCAGCCGCTGATCCTCCTTCGTGTAGATGTCGTTGGTGACGACCACGACGTCATAGCGCTCGCGCATCGCCTTGCACAGCATCTCGACCAGCGTGGTCTTGCCCGACCCTACGGGCCCCCCGATACCCACGCGCAGCGGGGGCAGCTTCTTGGTTCTCATCGATGGTTCATCCTCATGAGCGGAATATCCGCGTGTACTGCCGCTCGTGGCGCATCGCCATGATCGCGGCGATCGGCGCGAAACTCCAGGGCCGCTGCGGCAAAGGGTCGGTGAGCCGCGGCCGCAGCGCCATCTGCAGCCGCTGGCCGGCACTCTGGCCGAGCGGCACCAGCTTGACCGCAGCCTGCACCTGGTTCTCGAGCCACGCGAATCCATAACCGAACACCGCCGCCCGCGCCGGCAGTCCCTGCGTTCGTGCGCAAAGCGCGTAGACGACGGGCGCGGACAGCCGCGAACGCGTCTCGTGCGCAAGCGCAGATTCCGCCGTGTGGGGATGCAGTATCTGCAGCCAGCGGATCAGCGCAGCGCCGACCTGCAGCGTCTCCGCCCGCGACTCCGCCGAATCGCGGCTGGCAACGAATCTCTCGTCGATCGCGACCAGCCGCGCGACGTCGCCGGACTGTGCAGCATGCCAGGCGGCTTCGAGCGTCGGCAGTTCGCGCGGCTGAAATGCGGTGCGCCAGTGCGAGTCGATCCAGGCCAGCGCACTCGCTTCGTCGTGCACCAGACCGCGCTCGCATGCCGTTTCGAGCCCCTGCGAATAGCTGAAGGCTCCTGTGGGCAGGGCCGGAGAAGAGAGCTGCAAGAGCGCGGGCAGCCAACCTGGCAGCTCCGTGTCGACCCCAAAGCCGGTCTCCGGAGTCGGCGATGACGTGAATTCTCCGACGGTCTCGCTTCGACGCTCGCCTGCGGGCTCAGTGGTGCGCGGCATAGGCACCAGCCTCCGGTTCGAAGGGCGCCCAGCAGCGCTTCGTGCGCACGCCGATGCCGACCAGCATGTCGACCAGCACCGCGTCGTAGCCGATCACCAGGCGTTCGCCGGCCACCTGCAGCGCCACGTGGCGATTGCCCAGGTGGTAGGCCGCGCGTGCCAGCGCGCTCGCGTCCGGCGCGCTCACCTCGACCACGTCCTCGTCCGCCGCCAGAACGCGCACCCGCAGCCCGCTGCCCTCGACGACCGCACCGCCGCGCAGGACCGTGCCGCGAGGAAGCACCAGCGCCACCTCGCGCCCGTCCGCCAGGCGCGCCCGCAGCCGGCTGCGCGAGCGCGACTCGAAGGGTAGCCACACCTCCGCGAGCGGCTCGGCCGCCGCCCGCGCGGCTTCGGCCTGCGTCAGTACACGGTCGAGCACCGGCAAGCCGGAGACGTCGGGCGGACGCTCCGCGTCCGGGTCGGCGATCGGGCGCATGCCCATCAGCGTCCTCGCCAGCGCGTCAACGCGTGTCTCGAGCGCATCCGTTCTCGCACCGCTGAGCCGTCAGAACAGGAAGTAGCGCTGTGCCATGGGCAGCACTTTCGCTGGCTCGCAGGCGAGCAGTTCCCCGTCCGCATGCACGCGGTAGTTCTGCGCGTCCACGGTGATGGTCGGCGCGTAGCCGTTGTGGATCATGTGCTTCTTGCGCAGCTTGCGGATGTTCTTGACCGCGACCAAGCGCCGCTGCAGGCTCAGCTTCGTCCCGAGCCGTGCCGACAATGCGGCCTGCGACACGAATGTCACACAGGACGACGACAGCGCGCGCCCGTAAGCGCCGAACATCGGCCGCAGGTGCACCGGCTGTGGCGTGGGGATCGACGCGTTCGGATCGCCCATCGCGGCGGCGATGATCGTGCCCCCCTTGACGATGATCGCAGGCTTCACGCCGAAGAACGCCGGCTTCCAGAGCACCAGGTCGGCGAGCTTGCCACGCTCGATCGAACCGACCTCGTGCGCGATGCCGTGCGCGATCGCCGGGTTGATCGTGTACTTGGCCACGTAACGCTTCACGCGCGCGTTGTCCGCGGCCGCACCGCCTTCGCGCTCTTCGGGCAGCGCGCCACGCTGCGCCTTCATCTTGTGCGCGGTCTGCCAGGTGCGCATGATCACCTCGCCGACCCGCCCCATCGCCTGGCTGTCGGAGGACATCATCGAGATCGCCCCCATGTCGTGCAGGATGTCCTCGGCCGCGATCGTCTCGCGCCGGATCCGGCTCTCGGCGAACGCCACGTCCTCGGCGATCGACGGGTCCAGGTGATGGCAGACCATCAGCATGTCCAGGTGCTCGTCGACGGTATTCACCGTGTAGGGCCGTGTCGGGTTCGTCGACGACGGCAGAACGTTGGCCTCACCCACCACTTTGAGAATGTCCGGCGCGTGCCCGCCGCCCGCGCCTTCGGTGTGGAAGCTGTGGATCGTGCGCCCCTTGAAGGCCTTGATCGTCGTTTCCACGAAGCCCGACTCGTTCAGCGTGTCGGTGTGGATCGCGACCTGCACGTCCATGTCCTCGGCAACCGACAGACAGTTGTCGATCGCCGCCGGCGTGGTGCCCCAGTCCTCGTGCAGCTTCAGGCCGATCGCGCCCGCCTTGACCTGTTCGATGAGCGCGGCCGGCTGACTCGAGTTGCCCTTGCCGAAGAAGCCGAGGTTCATCGGCAGACCCTCGGCCGCCTCGAGCATGCGCGCGATGTGCCACGGCCCTGGCGTGCAGGTGGTCGCGTTGGTGCCGGTCGCCGGCCCGGTGCCCCCGCCCATCATCGTGGTCACGCCCGACATCAGCGCCTCGTCGATCTGCTGCGGACAGATGAAGTGGATGTGGCTGTCGATGCCGCCCGCGGTGACGATCATGCCCTCGCCCGCGATCACCTCGGTGCCGGGGCCGATCACGATGTCGACCCCCGGCTGCACGTCGGGGTTTCCGCCCTTGCCGATCGCGGCGATCCGGCCGTCCTTGATGCCGATATCGGCCTTCACGATGCCCCAGTGATCGACGATCAGCGCGTTGGTCACGATGGTGTCGACGGAGAGTTTCGAGGACACCTGCGACTGTCCCATGCCGTCCCGGATCACTTTGCCGCCGCCGAACTTGACCTCCTCTCCGTAGATCGTGAAGTCGCGCTCCACCTCGATGAACAGGTCGGTGTCGGCGAGCCGGAGCCGATCGCCGACGGTCGGACCGAACATCTCCGCATAGGCTTGCCGCGAAATCGCTCCCCGCGTCGCGCCACGCTTCGCGGTCACGCTCGCACCGCGGCTCTTCTTTGCGCCCGCCGCCTGCCTGATGGCACCACGCACGCCGTCGAGCAGGCCCATGACCTCGCCGTTGAAGCCATACACCGCGCGCCGACCGGCATAGTCGACGAGTTCGACGGTTCGCGACTGCCCCGGCTCGAACCGGACCGCGGTTCCGGCTGCGATGTTCAATCGCATTCCGCGCGCCGCCTTTCGGTCGAAGTCGAGCGCGGCATTGGTCTCGGCGAAGTGATAGTGCGATCCGACCTGCACCGGGCGATCGCCCCGATTGGCCACCTCGAAGGTCCGCGTTCGGCGGCCCGCGTTGAGTTCGATCTCGCCGTCGACGACGATCATTTCGCCAGGAATCATTCGATCCTCCTTGCCTGCCACCCGGCGCGAACGCCTTCGGGTCTGAATGCGTTGCGCTCGCCCGGCGCGGTCGCGCTCACGCGATCGGCTGGTGCACGGTCACCAGCTTCGTGCCGTCGGGAAAGGTGGCCTCCACCTGGATCTCCGGAATCATCTCGGCGACGCCGTCCATCACATCCACACGCGTCAGAAGGGTGCGTCCGAACGACATCAACTCCGCCACGCTGCGGCCGTCGCGTGCGCCTTCCATGATCGCCGCCGTGATGAACGCCACCGCCTCCGGATGGTTCAGCCTCAGGCCTCTTGCGCGGCGCCGCTCGGCGAGCAGCGCCGCGGTGAAGATCAGCAGCTTGTCCTTTTCCCTCGGCGTCAGGTCCATTGCTATGCCTCTGCAGGTGTCATTCGGAGTGGCTGGCCCGCGTTCACGTGGCCCAGATGCGGGGGCGTCGCGCCTCGCGGCCGAGCAGTTCGGGGCGCAGCACCGTCCAGGCCTCGGTGAGCGAAGCGCGCACGCGCTCGGGTGATCCGTCCACCACACGGGCCAGCAGAAGGTTCGGCGCCACCCGGGATGCCCCCGCATGGGCAGGCGACACGGTCAGCATCGCCGCCTCGACGCCGTCCGCCAGCGCGTCGCCCATCGGCTCTGCCGAGACCGCCCAGAGGAGTCCGCTCACGTGCAGCCCGCCCAGCGCTGCGAGGTCTGCCCCGCGGTCCCCGGTGACCAGGCTGGATTCGCCGAACAGCAAACGGCCCGCCAGCGTGATGCGCGTCGACTGGCGAAGCACCCCGTTCTCGAAGCGTTCGCCGCTCGCCCGGCGCCCGAGCACGATCGTCTCCCAGCCGATCGCCGAGCCGCCCTCGGCAACCTCCAGTTCCAGCGACGCCTCGGCCTGCGCGCCGTCGTGCACGATCGTCTCCTGAGGCAACCACTCGATCGACGCTCCCGTCTCCACGGTCATCCGCACGACCATCTCCGATGGCGCATCGGCCCGGTACCAGCGACCCGCGCCAGGCGTCGTGAGCAGCACATGGGCATCCTGGCACACGGCAATCTCGGTCGCCAGCGAGTCCCCGCCGGCGATCCCGCCCGGCGGATGAAGCAGGATCAGATGCAGCGGGTCCGGTCCCTCCGGCCACAGACCTTTCTGCACGCGCAGCGGTCCGCGATGTTCGAGCCCACTGAGCGCCGAGCGCCCTCCCGAGCGCGTGACGCGCGCACGCAGGCTCGCAGGCCATCCGCCTCCATAGGCGCCGAGGGCGGTTGACTGCAGCAGTTCGATAGGGGCGGAGTCCAATGGGCGCGATGCGAAGGTGACAACGCATTATAGGGACGACTCGTCGAGCGGCCGTGGCGGTCAGACCGACACCATCGCGCTGACCCCGTCGGCTTCCATCTGCGTGCCGCGACCCCGCGCCAGGATCTCGCCCCGTTCCATCACCAGATAGGCATCCGCGAGTTCACGGGCGAAATCGTAGTACTGCTCGACCAGCACGATCGCCATCTCTCCGGTCGAGGCGAGTGTCCGGATGACTCTGCCGATGTCCTTGATGACCGACGGCTGAATGCCTTCAGTGGGCTCGTCGAGCAGCAGCACCTTCGGTCGCGTGCACAACGCGCGACCGATCGCGAGCTGCTGCTGCTGGCCGCCCGAGAGGTCGCCCCCACGGCGCGTCTTCATCTGGGCCAGAACCGGGAACAGCTCGAAGACCTGGTCCGGGATCCGCTGGAGCCTTCCGGTGGCAAACCCGATCTGCAGGTTCTCCTCGACGCTGAGGCGGGGGAAGATTTCGCGGCCCTGCGGCACGTAGCCGATGCCGGCTTCCGCGCGCTTCTGCGGCGGCATCGATCCGAGCTCGACCCCGTCGACGCGCACCGAACCGGAGCTCGCGGGATGAAGCCCCATCAGCGTACGCAGCAATGTGCTCTTGCCCACGCCGTTTCGGCCGAGCAGCACGGTCACCTCGCCCGCCCGGGCCTCGAAGCTGACGTCTCGCAGAATCCGGCTGCCGCCGTAGGCCTGCGAGAGCCGCTCGACACTCAACATGCTCGTGGCTGCCATCATCGTCCCAGGTAGACCTCGATCACGCGCGCGTCGCTCTGCACCGTCTCCAGATCGCCTTCCGCCAGCACGCTGCCCTGGTGCAGCACCGTCACCCTGCATTGCAGCTGGGCGACGAAGTGCATGTCGTGCTCGACCACGATCAGCGAATGCCGGCCGGCGAGCTGGCGCAGCAGCTGCGCGGTCTTCTCGGTCTCTTCGTCCGAAAGTCCCGCCACGGGTTCGTCGAGCAGAAGGAGCTTCGGCTCCTGGATCAGCAGCATCGCGATTTCGAGCCATTGCTTCTGCCCATGTGAGAGCATCCCGGCCACCCTGTCGCGTTCCGCGGCGAGCCCGACCGTCTCCATGGCCTGCTCGATCCGCTCGCGCTGTCCAACCGCGAGCCGGTGCCGCAGCGACGGGAACCAGCCGCGGTCACCCGCGCAGGCGAGCCAGAGATTTTCCAGAACACTGGCCTGCTCGAACACTGACGGCTTCTGGAACTTCCGGCCGATTCCCGCACGCGCGATCTGCGCCTCGCTCATTCGGGTCAGGTCCATGGTCTGACCAAGAAAGGCGGTGCCCGTGTCAGGACGCGTTTTGCCGGTGATCACGTCCATCATCGTCGTCTTGCCGGCGCCGTTCGGTCCGATGATCGCGCGCATTTCCCCGTCGTCGATCGAAAGACTCAGCGCGTCGAGCGCCTTGAAGCCGTCGAATGCGACGGTGATGTTCTCCAGGTAAAGGATGACGTTGTGCGAGACGTCGATCACACCGGCACGCGCGACGTGTCCGCCCGATGTCGTGCCAGCCTCGCCTCCACCCAGCGGTGCGTCGCGCACTTCCTGCGGTTCGCCTGGCTTGGCGACGTGTCCGTGGAGCATGTTCATTGCACGAGCTCCGACCGTTTGATTGCGTTCGAAGCGGTCACTTGTTCGTCTCCCTGCGCCGGCGCAGCAACCCCACCACGCCGTTGGGCAGCGCCAGCGTCACGACAATGAACAGCGTGCCGAGGAAGAAGAGCCACAACTGCGGGAAGGCCTGGGTGAAGAAGCTCTTGGCGAGATTGACGAGGAACGCGCCCACGATCGGCCCGACCAGCGTTCCACGTCCGCCTACCGCCACCCAGACTGCGATCTCGATCGAATTGGCCGGACTCATCTCGCTCGGATTGATGATTCCCACCTGCGGCACGTACAGCGCGCCGGCGATCGCGCAGAGCAGCGCCGAGAACACCCAGGCGGCGAGCTTGTACGGCACTGGGTCGTAGCCGAGGAACATCGTGCGCGTCTCGGCGTCCCGGATCGCTTCGAGCACCCGGCCGTACTTGGAGCGCACGATGAATCGGCAGGCGAGGAACGCGATCAGCAGCCAGAGCGCGGAGGCGGCCAGCAGCGCTGCGCGCGTGCCCGGTGCGGTGATCGAGACGCCGAAGATTCGCTTGAAGTCGGTGAAACCGTTGTTGCCGCCGAAGCCGGTCTCGTTGCGGAAGAACAGCAGCATCGCGGCGTAGGTGAGCGCCTGCGTGACGATCGACAGATAGACTCCCTTGATCCGGGAGCGGAATGCGAACCAGCCGAATACCAGCGCCAGCAGACCCGGGACGAACACGACCATCAGCATCGCCCACCACCACTGGTCGCTACCCTGCCAGAACCAGGGAAGCGTCTTCCAGTCGAGGAACACCATGAAGTCGGGCAGGTCCTTTCCGTAACTGCCGTCGCGACCGATCTGGCGCATCAGGTACATGCCGAACGCATAGCCGCCGAGTGCGAAGAACAGGCCATGGCCGAGCGACAGGATGCCCGCGAAGCCCCAGATCAGCCCAAGCGCCACCGCGACGGTCGCATAGCACAGGATCTTTCCGGTCAGCGTCACCAGATAGGTGCTCGGGCGAAGCGCCGCCCCCTCCGGCAGCAGCACGTGGGCCAGCGGTACGAGCACGCCGATCAGACCGAAGATCGCGAGCGCGGCGAGCCATTCGCGGCGCAGCAGCGTCGGCTTCTCCCACGGTGCGTCCGTGTAGCCGGGCCGCGCCGTCACGCCCTCGGAATGTGCAGGCACGGGATGCCTCATGCCTCCACCTGCCGACCCTTGAGCGCGAAGAGCCCCTGGGGCCGGCGCTGGATGAACACGATGATGAACACGAGCACCAGGATCTTGGCGATCACCGCTCCGGTCCATCCCTCGAGGAACTTTCCGACGATGCCAAGGCCGAAGGCGGCGACGACACAGCCGGCGAGTTGTCCGACTCCTCCGAGCACCACCACCATGAAACTGTCGACGATGTACGCCTGGCCCATGTCGGGCCCGACGTTGGTGAACTGCGACAGCGCGACTCCGCCCAGTCCCGCGATACCCGCGCCGAGCGCGAAGGCAAGCGCATCGGTGCGCCCGGTCGGGACGCCCATGCACGCGGCCATCCTGCGATTCTGCGTGACGGCACGCACATACAGGCCCAACCGCGTGTTCACCAGCACCAGCGCGACCATACCGAGCACCGCAACCGAGAAGACGACGATCCCGATCCGGTTCCACGGCAGCACCAGCGCCGCGCTCAGCTCGAATCCGCCCGAAAGCCAGGACGGGTTGGACAGCTCGACGTTTTGCGCGCCGAACAGAGAGCGCGCCCCCTGTGCCAGAACGAGCGAAACGCCGAAGGTCGCGAGCAGCGTCTCCAGCGGCCGACCGTACAGAAACCGCACGACCAGTCGCTCGATCACCAGCCCCACGGCGGCGGCAGCGAGAAACGCCACCGGGATTGCGGCGATCACGTACAAGTCCTGCATGTCCGGCAGGTAGTGCCGGAAGAAATCCTGTGTCAGATAGGTGGCGTAGGCGCCGACCATCAGCAGCTCGCCGTGCGCCATGTTGATCACCCCCATCACGCCGTAGGTGATGGCAAGCCCGAGCGCCGCCAACAGCAGCACGCTGCCCAGCGAGATGCCGGTGAGGACGCGCGCGACAATCTCGGAGCGCGCGACGCGCCGGTCGATGTCGGCGAGCGCCGCACCGATCGCCTGGCGCGCGTCCGGGTCCTTTTCGTCGCGCATCCGTTCCGCGAGCACGCTCTTGACCTGCGGGTCGTCGCTCACCGACAGCATGCGCGCCGCGACCATGCGTTTGGCGGGCTCCGGCGACTGGAGTTCGATGCGTGCCAGTGCGACCTCGACCAGGACGCGCACCTTCGGGTCGAGCTTGCCGGCCAGGGCGCGCGTTAGTGCGTCGCGCTGCGCCTCGTCGGCGGAGGCGGCGAGATCCTTGGCCGCCGCCATTCGGACTTCGAAGACCGGATCGAACAGACGCAGGCTCGAAAGTGCCGCGTCAGCATCGCCGCGCAGGCGGTTATTGGCGATGATCGCATCGCCGGCGGGGACCGGCGCGGCGGCGCCGTCCTCGACTCTGAAGGCCTTGTCGTTCTCGACGAAGACAGCCGATTCGCCCTGCAGATAGAGACGCGCGTCGACGAGCGCCGCCAGGATCCGTGCGGCGTTCGGATCACCGCTGGTCGCGATCGTGTCGACCGCCCGGGAGCGCGCGTCCGGATCGTCGCCTGCAAGCGGCACGATCGCCGCGCTGGGCAGGGCGTTCGCGGACGGCCCGAGTGCCAGCAATGTCCAGACCGTAAGCAGGCGCAGCAGGATCAGCGGACGAGCGAAGCTCTGGAGCAAGATGTCCATCCATATTGGCAGGCCGGGATCACCCCGGCCAGGGATTCGGGCGAAGGACCGGACGCGCGCGCGGCTGGCTGCGCCGCGCGCTCCGGTCCCGGCAAGGCTCAGATCTTCTGCTTGCCTTCGTTACCCGGGATGTACGGGCTCCAGGGCTGCGCCCGCACCGGACCCTTGGTCTTCCAGACCACGTTGAACTGCCCGTCGGGCCGGATCTCGCCAATCATCACCGGCTTGTGCAGGTGGTGGTTGGTCTTGTCCATCGTCAGTTCGAAGCCGCAGGGCGCGTTGAACTTCTGCCCCGCCACAGCCGCGATCACCTTCTCGACGTCGGTGGTCTTGGCCATCTCGACCGCCTGCTTCCACATGTGGATGCCGACGTAGGTGGCCTCCATCGGGTCGTTGGTCACGACCTTGTCGGCATTGGGCAGGTTCTTCGCCTTCGCGTAGTCCCGATACTTCTTGATGA
>JAHEDO010000241.1:0-449 GCA_024641185.1 Burkholderiaceae bacterium
TTGCGCGAGGCCACCGGCGATCACGCAGGCGGCCGCGGCCGCGAGCGCGCCGCGCGCGCCGCGGGCGGCGGGCGCAAAGACCAGCGCGAGGGGAACGACCCCGCCGACGAATACCTGTCCGACCCAGAACAGCAGGGTGTAGACCCCGCCGTCCAGTAGGATGAAGCGTTCCACATCGTGCTCGCGCGCCATGTAGAGATTGGTGAGGTGGTAGACCGCGACGAAATACAGAACTGCCGCGACGAACACGCCGAGCAGCCGGCCGAGGTGGTGCAGGACGATCTCGCCCAGGGCGCGGCCGCTCCAGCGGCAGGCGGCCATCAGCACCAGGACGAAAATCGCCAGACCGAAGGAGAACGACATCACGATGAACAGTGGCGCAAGCAGCGCACTGTTGTAGGCGTCGCGCGCCACGAGAAAGCCGAAGATCGAGCCCGTACCGGTGGTGA
>JAHEDO010000241.1:459-4651 GCA_024641185.1 Burkholderiaceae bacterium
GCGCCGTGTAGCCGTTCATGCGTTTCTCGAACATCGTCCACAGGTAGAGCGCGACGACGACAAAGAAGCCCGTGTAGAGAAAGATGTTCCAGGCGAAGATCGACTTGAAGTTGTAATGCGTCATGGCGACGATCAGCCGCTCGGGCCGCCCGAGATCGAGCACCAGCACTGCGAGGCCGCCCGCGAGCAGGGTGATCGCGAGCAGTCCGGAGAGTCGGGCGAGCGGCTTGTAGAGCGACCGGCCGAACACCGAGGCAATCGACGCGACGTTCAGCGCGCCAGAGGCCGCGACGATGAGGAACACCGCAAACACATGCGGCAACCCCCAGACGATGCGGTTGCTCATCCCGGTAATGACATGGCCATTGTGCTCCATCGCCCAGGCCGCGCCGAGGCCCGCAAGTATCAGGACGCCGAGCAGGGCGAGCAGCGCCGCGAAGCCAGCGCTGCGGCCGTCGATCTCGCGGTACTGGGTGCGTGCCATCGCTACAGGCCCTGGTAGCGCACGCCGGTGTTCAGATCGAGATCGGCGCGGAGCTGCGTCGACGGTTCGCTTTGCAGGCGGCGGTGGATCGGCGACGCAGAATCGTTCAGATCACCGAAGGCCATCGCCTTGCCGCCGTCCCGGTTGCAGGCTTCCACACAGGCGGGAATCTCGCCGCGATCGATGCGGTGCACGCACAGGGTGCAGGACTCGACCGTGCCCTTGCCGCGCGGCACGTCCGGCTTCTGGCCGGTCAGCGGCTCGTGAACGAACGAACGCGCGCCGTAGGGGCAGGCCATGACGCAGTAGCGGCAGCCGATGCAGCTGTGCCGGTCGACCAGCACGATGCCGTCGTCGCGTTTGAACGAGGCGCCGGTCGGGCACACGTCTACGCAGGGCGGGTGCTCGCAGTGCTGGCACATGAGCGGCAGCGTCTGCGCGTGGCCGGTGCGCTTGTCGCGCAGCTGCACGCTGCGAATCCACTGAGAATCGGTTTCGGGGCGGCCGTGGCCGCGCGTTGGTCCGACGAGGCCGTTCTCCTCGTTGCAGGCGGTGACGCACTGGTCGCAGTCCGTGCATCGGGTGATGTCGATCAGCAGTCCCCAGCGCTGCAGCTTGGACGCGGCCTCCTGCGGCGAGCGCGCCTGCGCGAGCTCGACCAGGCGCAGGCCCGGCGCGAGCGCGGCGCCGGCAGCAGCTGTGCCCCAGAGCAGAAACTGGCGGCGGTCCAGGCTCATTTGGGCGCCTTGGCTGGCTCGCCCTGTCGCTGCGGGGTATGGCATTCGAAGCAGTCGATTTGGACCGAGGCATAGGCGTGGCAGCTCGCGCAGAAGCCGTCCTTGCCGAGCACGCTCCCGGTTTTGCGGCTGGCGTGGCAGTCGACGCAGTTCTTCAGACTGAAACGCCGCTCACGCAGTCCCTCGTGCACGGTTTGATCGCGCTGGTGGAGGAGAAACTTCATGTGGTTGCGGCGCATCTCGCCGGTCGGCGCCACGCAAGTCTCGCCCCGCTCGATCTTCATCGCGGGCAGCGGGACGCGCGTTGCCTGGTTTTCGTGCGCCACGGCCAGTCCCGCAACTGCGAGGGCGACGACCAGCACCGCAGTGGCGAAGCGCAACATGGTCAAGTGCTCGAGTCCTCGAATGCCCGGGGCTCAGTGATCGCCCATGCCCATTTTGATGTAGCCGGTGGGGCAGACGTCGGCGCAGATGTGGCAACCGATGCACAGGTCGTAGTCGGTATAGACGTAGCGGCCCATCGTCGCCTCGGACTTGGGGGTGCGCTTGACCGCGGTCTGCGGGCAGTAGATGACGCAGTTGTCGCACTCGAAGCACATGCCGCAGCTCATGCAGCGCTTGGCCTCGTCCACTGCCTGCTTGTCGTCGAGCCCGACCATGCGCTCGGCAAAATGACCCAGCACCTCCTCGGCCGACGGGCCGATCTCGCCACGCTTGATCCGTTCCTGGTAGGGGAAATGACCGAGGAACAGCTCCTCGGATTTGCAGACTTCGGCGGCGCCGCGGTCCTCGTAGTTGTGGACGGCGAAGCCGCCCACCGCCTTGCCCCCGAGTGAAGTGCCGCGCAGGCCGCGGTCGATCTCGCGCAGCGCGGTCTCCTCAAGCGGCTTGAAGGCCTTGGGCTCGAGATTCACCTCGCGCAGCTTGTCGAGCAGGTTGAAATGGTGCACGTCGACCTTCGGACGCCTGGCCATTTCCTGGTTCGCCAGGTAACGGTCGATGCTGTCGGCGGCGATCGAACCCTGACCGATGACCGTGGTGAGCAGGTGCGGACGAATGATGTCGCCACAGGCGAACAGGCCCTTGCGGTTCGGCAGCTGATAGAACTTGTCTGCGGCGATCAGGCCCTTGCCGTTGTTCAGCTCTTCCATGCCGCTCAGATCGCCGGCCTGACCGATCGCGACGACGACGAGATCGGCCTCGAGATCCATCTCGGTGCCAGGCTTCTCGACCGGCTTGCCCTTCACCCAGTCGACGGCGATCACGCGGAGCGCCTTGGCGCGTCCGCTCGTCTCGTCGACGATGACCTTCTTCGCCAGCAGGCTGCCCTGGATCTTCACGCCCTCGCGCTGCGCATCCTCGATCTCGTGCTTCGCCGCGTTCATCTGCTCGATCGGCTGCATCGAAATCAGCATCACGTCCGCGCCGCTGCGCGCTGCCATCGCCGAGACGTCGTGCGCAGCGTGACCCATCACGACCATCTCGGGGCGCTCGCTTTCCTGCATGTCCTCGATATAGCCCAGCCGGCGCGCGACGGAAACGACGTCGACGGAGGTGTCGCCGCCGCCGATCACCACCACGCGTCCGGCGACCGTCTTCAGGCGCCCCTGATTGAAGGCCTCGAGGAACGCGACACCGCTGATGCAGTTGGGCGCGTCCGCGCCCGGTACCGGCAGGGGGATTCCGGCCTTGCAGCCGAGTGCGAGCAGCACCGCGTCGTAGCCGCTCTCCAATTCCTTGAGGGCGACGTCCTTGCCGACGCGGGTATTGGCGCGCACCTCGACGCCCATCGCGATGATGCGGTTGATCTCGCCGTCGAGATGCGTGCGCGGCAGGCGGTAGCCCGGTACGCCGTACTTCGCCATTCCGCCGAGCTCGGCGTGATCCTCGAACAGCGTGACGCCATGCCCTTTGCGGCGAAGTTGGTAGGCCGCCGAAAGGCCCGCGGGACCGCCGCCGACGATCGCGACGCGCTTGCCGGTCTCCGCACCGGGGGCGAACGCGTAGCCCTGTGCCAGCGCGTAATCGCCGATGTACTGCTCGACCGCGTTGATGCCCACCGTGTCCTCGACCTTGTTGCGATTGCAGCCGGTCTGGCAGGGTGCCGGGCACACCCGCCCCATCATCGAGGGAAAGGGATTGGCGTCGGTCGAGCGGCGGAACGCATACTCTTGCATGCTCGCGTCCTTGGGCGGCTTTTCAACGCCGCGCACGATGTTGAGCCAGCCGCGGATGTCCTCGCCCGAGGGGCAGCTCGCCTGGCACGGCGGCGTCTTGTGCACGTAGACCGGGCACTTGTCGGTTTCGTCTCCGGCGAAGATCTTCTCCTGCTCGGAGCGCCATGTATGGTCCCCGTCCTTGTACCTGCGGAAGGTGTGTCCGCTTTGGGCCTCGGTCTTTTTCGCGGGTTCTGACATCACAGTCTCCGGTTGTATCGTTCTACTGCTTCGGTCCGAGCTGGATCGCCTTGCTTACCAGGCCGTGCACACTGCCGATCATGTCCATCGGGTGCTTGTAGTAGGGCAGCACCTTGGTGAACTGGCTCTTGCAGATGGCGCAGATCGCGGCCATGTAGTTGACGCCCTCATCGTCGACGACTTGCTGCAGGGCCTGCATGCGCGGCAGCGCGCCCTTGACGCGTATTTCGAGCAGATCGTCAGTGAGCAGCCCGCCGCCGCCGCCGCAGCAGAAGGTGGCCTCGCCAATGGTCTCGGGCGCCATGTCGACGAACTTGTTGACGCAGGCGCGAATGATCGCGCGCGGGATGAGGAACTGGCCCCCGGGCTCGTCGCCCATGCGCGAGCCACGCGAGACGTTGCAGGAGTCGTGGAAGGTGACGACCTTGTCGTCGTTGGCGCTCTTGTCCAGGCGCAGGGCGCCGCGCTCGATGAGGTCGTAGGTCAGCTCGCAGATGTGCTGCGGTACCGGATAGCGCGGGTCGAGGAAGTCGAACGGACCGATGAGCGTGTTC
>JAHEDO010000242.1 GCA_024641185.1 Burkholderiaceae bacterium
CACCTCGAATCTGATGAATCCCGAGGTGACGAGCGAAACGTTCTTCGGGTCCGCGCGGCGCCTGTGGACCTGCGCCAAGCACCCGCTGCTGGAACTGCCGGAGGTCGGCCTCGCCGAAGTGTCCGGCGAGCCGTACATCATGCTCACCGTCGACGAAGCCGCGAACACCGCACTGCGGTACTGGGCCGCCACCCCGTACCAGCCCAAGGTGAGGCTGCGCACGTCGTCGATCGAGGCGGTTCGGAGCATGGTGGCCAACGGCTCGGGCGTGGCGGTCCTTTCGGACATGGTCTATCGCCCGTGGTCGCTGGAGGGCAAGCGCATCGAGACCATCAACCTGAAGGACGCGGTGCCCGCGATGAACGTCGGGCTCGCCTGGAAGAAGGGCGCGGAGCAGTCGCCTGCCATGAGTGCGTTTCGTGACTACTTCCGCCAGATCTTTCTGGAACCCGCCTTCGGTGGCGGGGGGAGAGTGCGCGGCGTGTGAAGCGCGGGAGCGGTCGGGCCCGCCCGGCCGGCGGATCGCCAGCCCGAAGCACCGAGTCCGACAAGCGCGGGCAGGCTCGCCCACCAGGGGCGTCCCGTCGATGGCCCCCGTGCGTCTCCTGCCGCCGTCCTTGTCGTGCGAATTGCGGTGCTAACCTCTGCTACCCCCGAGGGTCAGGAGTAGATACTGTGGATCCGGAACAGCGCCCGTTCGACGGCTTGAAAGTCATCGACTGCGCCAGCTACATTGCCGCGCCTGCGGCGGCGACCGTACTTTCCGACTTCGGCGCGGACGTCGTGAAGGTCGAGTCCCTGGAAGGCGACGCCTATCGCGAACTCTTCCGGCCCGGTGGCTTCGGCCCCGACGATCGAAATTACGGCTGGGAGCTCGATTCGCGCAACAAGCGAAGCCTGGCCGTCGACCTCAAGCGGCCCGAGGGACTCGAAATCCTCTGCCGGCTGATCGCGGGCGCCGACGTATTCATCACGAACCTGGCCGCGGCGGCCCGCGAGCGCCTGCGGATCGACTATGCGTCGATCGGTCCGCTGAACCCGCGGCTGGTGTACGCGGCGTTCTCCGCCTACGGCGAGACCGGACCCGACGCCGGGAAGACCGGGTTCGACGCCACCGCCTACTGGGCGCGCTCCGGCCTGATGGACATCACCAAGGCTGATCACTCGGCACCGCCGGCCCGATCGACGGCCGGAATGGGCGATCACCCCAGTGCGATGACGCTGTTCGCCGCAATCGTCACCGCGCTGTACCGGCGCGAGCGCACCGGACGCGGCGGGTTGGTGACGTCGTCGCTGTTGGACAACGGCTTGTGGGCGAACAGTTGCTTCCTGCAGGCCCGCCTGTTCGGCGCCCCGGTGCCGCCGCGCCCGCCGCGCGAGCAGGTCTCGAACCCGCTCTCGAACGTCTACCGAACACGCGACGAGCGCTGGCTCGTTCTGGTGATGCTCAACGAGGCCCGGCAGTTCGCGCCGCTGCTCGAAGTGCTTGGATGCGCGCACTTTCTCGACGATCCGCGGTTCGCGACACCGGCGGCGCGCCGAATGCACAACAGGGAACTGATCGTGATCCTGGATACCGGGTTCGCACAGCGTGACGTCGCGGAATGGCGGGCGCTCCTGGATGCGGCGGGCATCACATTCAGCGTGGTGAGTTCGCTCGACGAAGTCCTGCAGGACGAGCAGGCGCGCGGCGCGCTCGTACCTTTTGCGCAAGGCCCGGGCCTGACGGTGTCCAGCCCCTTCGCCGTCGACGGGGTGTCAAAGGTCGCCCCCCGCATGGCGCCGGCACTTGGTGAGCACACCGCCGCCGTATTGCGTGAGGCTGGTTATGCGGAAGATCAGATCACGGATCTGCACGCCCTGGGCGTCGTAGTCAGCGCCGCTGCGACGACGTAGCAATCGCTCCGAAGCCGCCTGCGGCACGGACCGCTTTCCGTTGCCACCCGAGACCAGACGGTGTCGCGGTACGGCCGGCAGCACGAGACCGCCGTCCCGTTCACCCGCGCATGGACGGCCGGATGTGGGCAGGCACGTGCACTTCGCTGGCGCCGTAGCCGGCCTCCTCGGGAATGCGGATCAGGCGGCTGCCGTCGGGCAGGTGCTGCACCTGCGGCAGCACGGTGACCACCCGCGAGGCGCGCGCCGCCTGCACCGCGTCGCGCACGGTGAGCGACCTGGCGAGTTTCTGCAGGTTCATGCGCGTGGCGTTGACCAGGGTCCGCCTGCCGGCCTCCGCGTCCTCGATCGCCTGCTGCGGCCGGACCCAGATCCCTTCGACCGATTCCGATCCGTCGTGCGCGCCCGCCTGCTCCATCGGCGCGGCCACCAGGAAGAACTGCGTGTCGAAGCGCTTGGGCATGCCCACCGGCGTGATCCAGTGCGCGAAATGCACCATCAGGTCCGTGGCCAGCACGAGATTCTCGCGCTCGACCACGTCACAGAAGGACAGTTCGCCGGCGTTGAGCGGCTTCTGGTATCGCTCGACGATCGCGTGTGCGCGCTCCGGCAGCACTAGATGCCCTGCGCGTTCGGGGTTGCGTGCGAGCAGCAGTCCGGCCTCCTCGAAGGTCTCGCGCGCGGCGGCCACCCAATAGGCCGGGGCCGGCACCTCGGCTGGGATGGTTGCGAACCGGGCCCAGCGCGGATCGCTGTCCTGTTCGTCGACTTTGCCTCCGGGGTACACCAGCGCGCCCGACGCGAAGTCGATCTCGTGGTGACGCACCACCATGAAGACCTCGATGCCCTCGGCGCCGTCGCGCAAAATGATGACGGTGGCCGCGGGCCGCGGGGTTACGGGAGGTTTGGCGGATTGGCTCATCGGGAATTCCTCGGGTCCGGCGGAGCCTGGCCCCGCCACTCACCGGAATTTCGCGCTTTCTGCGCCGGGCTGCAAGGAGGGTCGGCCCGATCGCGCCGGGGACTGGGGCGCGGTGCTCGGCATTCCGGCCCGGAAGAGGCGGGCCGACCAGCGCCAAAGTACGCTATCGTGTGCCGGCGACGGGCAACTGGCCCGCGACCAGCACCCATCGCCACGGCATTTGCGGTCGCCCCCCGGATACGCCTGCCTGCCACCGTCACACTTCAGGAGGAACAGCATGAGCAGCTTGCAGCGGATCCGGGACGCCTTCGATCGGATGCAGCACGTGTTCGGCAAACGGCCGGCGGCGGCCCAGGCGACCGCGACGATGCGCGCCCGAATCATCGACGGTTTGCACTGCGAGGCCCGCGAAGGCGAATGGCGGTTTGCGCTCGACCTGCCCACCGACGCGGGCGGTACCGGTGCGGGGCCGACTCCGGGCGTACACGGGCGCGCCGCGCTAGCCAGTTGCCTGGCCATGAGCTACAGCATCGAGTTGGCACGCGCGGGGATCGAAGCGCGCGGCGTCGAAGTCGAACTGCAGGCGGACTACGACAATCGCGGCCTGTTGGGAATGGCGAACGTGAGACCCGGCTACCTGGGCGTCAGGCACACGCTGTACCTGGAATGCGATGCGCCGCGCGAGGCCGTGCAGGTGGCACTCGACAAGGCTCGGCGCAACAGCCCCTATCTGGACATCTTCGCCAACCCGCAGCCCGTCTCGGGTCAAGTGGTGTTCGGGCCACGCCCGCAGGCATAGCGCGATGGACGCACGCTTGCAGTTGCGGGTGCAGCGATACGGCTGGGACCGCGCAGCCTCCCACTACGAACAGGCGTGGAACCGAGCACTCGCGCCGGCTACCGCCGCGGTGCTGGACGCGGCGAAGCTTCGACCCGGCGAGCGCGTGCTCGACGTCGCGTGCGGATCCGGTCTGCTCACGCGTGAAGCCTGGCAGGCGGTGGCTCCCGACGGCGGCGAGGTGGTCGGCACGGACATCTCGGAGCTGATGCTCACCGAGGCGGCCGAGCGCTCACCCGAGTGTCGATTCGTGCGGGCAGACGCGCAAAAGCTGGACGACCACGTTCCGGTTTCGCATTTCGACGTGCTGCTGTGCGGCCTGGGCCTGATGTACATGCCCGATCCGGAGGCGGCGCTGGTCACCATGGCGCGCTGCCTTCGCCCCGGCGGCCGCGTGGCGGTCTCGGTGTGGGCCGAACGGCGAGCCTGCGGATGGGCCGAGATCTTCCCGATCGTCGATGCGCGAGTGCACTCCGAGGTCTGCCCGATGTTCTTCAGGGTGGGCAGCGGAGACACGCTCGCACAGGCGTTGCGCGCAGCCGGGCTGGCCGACGTGCGGATCACGCGGGTGCCGACCGTGATCCACTATGAAGACGCCGATACCGCCTGCGACGCGGCCTTTCTTGCCGGTCCGGTGGCGCTCGCCTATTCCCGATTCGACGAGCCGACCCGTCTTGCGGTGCGCGCAGAGTATCTGGCGTCGATCGAGCCCTGGCGGCAGGGGGAGCGCTTCGAGGTTCCCGGCGCGTTCGTGATCGGCTCCGGGCACGTCCCGGCATGACAGTCGTCGAGTACGACCGCCTACGGCATCTCGCGGGCGACCTCGATTGGATTCGATTCATTCATTCATTCATTCATTCATTCATTCATTCATTCAGGGCCGGGATTCATGCCAAGAAGACTCATCCTCGCGCTTTCACTGATGCTGACCCTGGCGGGATGCGCGGCTCTGACAGGCAATGACCCGCTGAACGTGGCACTCGCCGGCCT
>JAHEDO010000243.1 GCA_024641185.1 Burkholderiaceae bacterium
CAGGCCGTTGCTCAGGTGACCCATCATCGCGAACATCGCCGCCATGCCCTCCTCGGTGCGCACCAGGTTGAACTCGCGCGTCTTCCGATAGTAGAGATTGGGCAGCACCACGTAGTAGCCGACCGCGGCGATCCGCCTGGCCATGTCGTGGAGCTCCTCGCGCTTGCCCGGCGCGTCCATGTAGAAGAGCACGACAGGATGGGGGCCGCCTTCCTCCGGGTGCACGATGAAACTGTTCATCGCGCCGTCCGCGGTCGGAATGTCCAGATCTCGTTCGATCATTTGCGCTCCCCTCCGGGCCTGCTCAGGACCTGAATACCGGCGCGCGCTTCTCCAGGAAGGCCGCCACCCCTTCGCGCGCGTTCTCGGTGACGAACACTTCGCGCACCACGCGGTCCTCGGCGGCCAGCCCCGCGTCGGTCACCTGCGCGCCGGCGCCAGCGACGCAGCGACGGATACCGTCGATCGCCTGCCCGCTGAACTGCGTCACCTCCCGGCCGAGCGCCAGCGCCCGCGCCAGCACGTCCTCTTCGGGCGCAACGACCCGGCTCAGCAGCCCCATCGTCAGCGCCTCCTCGGCGCCCACGCGACGCCCGGTCAGCATCAGGTCGAGCGCGCGCGCGCTGCCCACCAGGGCGGCCAGGAACTGCGTACCGCCGTAGGCGGGCAGCAGACCGAGCTTGATCTCGGGCAGCGAGACGCTCACGTGGGGCGCCGCGACGCGAAAGGTGCAGGCCATCGCCAGCTCCAGCCCGCCGCCGAAGGCCAGCCCGTTGACCGCCGCGACACTGATCAGCGACGAACGCGACAGCCGTGCGAACAGATCGCGCGCCATCGCGCTCTTGTCGAGCCGCGCGGCAGCGGACATCTCCTGGGTCTCCGCGAGATCGGTGCCGGCGCAGAAGGCGCGATCGCCCTCGCCGGTGATCACCAGCAGGCGCATCCCGCGCGCTTCGAGATCGTCGAGGCAGGCCGCGAGACCGAGCAGGATCGGCCGGGTGATCGCATTGAGCTTGGCCGGTCGCGTCAGGCGAAACACGGCGCCGTCGGGCAGCGGATCGATCCGGAAATCGTTCGCGCGGCTCTCGTTCATCTGGCGGCCCCCCTCGCACGACCGCGCCGGCGGCGCGGGTCCGACCGAACTTTAATCGACTTTGCGCCCGATCTGCGCGAAGCTATCGGACAGGCCGGGTGTCGGCGAAAGCGCGCCCGGCGGCCCCGCCCACGAATCGACCGCAGGCACCCGATGGCCCGACGCAGGCCCGACCGCAACCAGTCGCTCGCGCAGTACAGCAGGCGCGCCGGCATATACGACTTCGAGCTGTCATTCTTCGAGCCGATCAGGCGCCGGGCGATCGAGCGGCTCGGTTTGCGTCCCGGCGACACCGTGATCGACGCGGGCTGCGGCACCGGGCTGAGCCTGGGCCCGCTGATCGCCGGGGTCGGCGGCAAGGGGCGCATCGTCGCGATCGAGCAGAGTCCGGACATGATCGAGAAGGCCCGCGAACGCGTGCGCGAGCACGGCTGGCGCAACGTGACGCTGATCAATGCGCCGGTCGAGGAAGCCGAGATCGGCGCGAAGGTCGATGCGGCGCTGTTCCACTTCACGCACGACGTCCTGCGCGAACCGGTGGCGGTGGCCAACGTCGTCGATCGGCTGAAGGTCGGCGCGCGCGTCGTGGCCTCGGGGCTGAACTGTGGCCATCTCTGGGCGCTGCCGGTGAACCTCGTGGTGCTCGCCGCGGCACTGCATTCGGTGAGCACGCTCGAAGGCATCGTGCGTCCCTGGAGCCATCTCGAGGAGGCGCTCGGCCGCATCCGGGTGGAGCAGATGATGCTGGGCGGGGTCTACGTCGCGAGCGGGATGGTCGGGCGCAAGCGATGACGGGCGGGGCGCGCGGGGCGCGATGACACGCCGGGCGCGCACGACGACGACCGCGCCCGGACCGGCAGCAGGCGCCGCACCGGCGCCGGACTCGCCCGCACCGCTTCGCAATCCGGTCTTCGGCCTGCTCCTCGTGTGCGCGGGTGCGCTGGTCGGGCCGCTCGACACGGCGGTCAACGTGGCCTTCCCCGCGATGACCGCCGCGTTCGGCCTCGCGCTGCGCGACATCCAGTGGGTAGTGATCGCGTTCGTCGTCGCGCAGTCCTTCGTGACGCTCGTGTCGGGGCGACTCGGCGATCTCTACGGGCATCGACGGATCTTCGCGATCGGAATGGCGGCCTGCGTGATCGCGCACACCGCCGCCGGGTTCGCGCCGGACTACGGTTGGCTGGTCGCGATGCGGGTGCTGCAGGGCGTCGCGGTCGGCCTCGCGGTCGCCTGCGGGCCGGCGCTGGCGACGCTGCTGTTTCCGGCCGGGGACAAGCGTCGCGTGCTGGCGATCTACGTGACCACGTTCAGCCTCGGGCTGGCGCTGGGCCCTCTGCTGGGCGGCGCGCTGATCCAGTGGCTGGGCTGGCCCGGCGTGTTCTGGTTTCGCGCGCCGCTCGCGCTGGCCGTGCTGCTGCTGCTTCCGCTGCTTTCCGACGTGCGCGCGTCGCCGGGCGAAGCCGTCCCGGCCCCGGACGTCGACACCCCGGCGCGAGGCCGCATCCGGCTGCCCCGTGCCGCGGCGTTCCGCTCGCCGGCCTTCCTGAACGTCCAGCTCAACTCGATCGTCATCAATTTCGCCTGCTTCGCGATCATGCTGCTGGTGCCCTACGCACTGTCGCGCTGGCCCGGCGAGTCGACGGCGGCCGCCGGCGTGCTGCTCGCGTTCTTTCCAGGTGGCTCGCTGCTCGGCGGGCTGCTCGCGGGTCGCGTGCACCGGCGCATGTCGTCCTCGACGATGATGCGGGCGGGGCTGGCGCTTGCCGCGGTCGGCCTGGTGCTGACCGCGCTGTGCCTGCCGGCGCACTCGGCGCCGGCGCTCGGCGGGGCGTTGCTCGTCGCCGGTCTCGGACTGGGACTCTTCCAGGTCGGCTACATGGACGCGACCACGTCGCTGCTCCCGCCCGAAGATCGCGGCGTCGCCGGCGGCCTGGTGACCGTGACCCGCCTGCTGGGCATCGTGCTCGGCGTCACCGGCATCAGCGCGCTGCACGAGGCACTGGCCAGCATCGAGACGACGATCGCGACGATGGGCGCGGGGCTGATGGTCTTCGCCGCCGTCACGGCCGTGATCCGACGCCGCTGACGGACACCGCGCCGCCGGTCCGTCGTGACGGTCGAGCCCCGCACGCGGCGCCGCCCGACCCGGCGTTGACCTGCCCGGGTTTCTGGTGCTGAGCTTCATGCTTGGCGTCACCGCCGGGCACATCACTCACAGCGACATGGATTACGTCTCGTTCGCTCGAGCGGCGGCGGGCAGGAACGGGCAAATCTGGCCGGCCGCCTGAGCGGCATCGGCTCAGCGGCAGTGGCCGCGCGGGCCGGTCAGGCAGGCTGCCGACGCCGCGAGCAGCGCGGCGAGCGGCATCAGCAGGGCGTCCGGAGCCTGCATCGCCCATAGCGTCGCCCCGCTGACCAGGCTCCACAGCACGGGGATCGGCCAAAGCGCGACGGGCGACAGCCGACTGCGCCAGGCGCCACTCGCCTGCCCGGGCGTCCGCAGCAGCAGGAGCAGGCCCAGCGTACCGAGCGCGGTCGGGTCCGGCGCCAGACCGAACACCTCGGCTTGCGACCACGGCCTGCCGAGCCCTCGGCCGATCAGAGGCTGGGCGACAAGCGCGAAGATCAGCAGCCCGACGCCAATGCCCCCGCGCCAGCCGCGCACCCCGCGCACCCGCAGCCGGGGACCGAACCCGCAGAGAGCCATCAGCAGCGCACCTTCGATCGCGAAGGCCGCCGCAAACCACGACGCCGCCCAGTTGATGGAGAGGTAGCGCTGCAGGTGAAACGCCCAGGCCACCCAAACCCAGCAGACCGCGAGCAGCACGCAGGTCGCGCGCGCCGCCCAGGCGGTGCCTGCGATCGACGCGAAGAGCACCGCGAACCCGACGCCGAGTCCGACGAGATGCGCGGGCCAGACGTCGGCGTTGTAGAGCTCGACGAGCCGATGGTAGGTGCGCGCCGAGAACAGCAGGAAGTCCGACAACCGGTAGGTCCACCATTCGGACATCGGCGCATCACCCCCGCGTCGGCGTGTTCGTCAGAGTGCCGCCACGTGGGCGGCCATGCGCCGGCGCATCGCCGCGTCGGGCATCGGGTCGGCGGCGGCGGCCATGTTCTGCCGCACGTGATCGACGCGGCTCGTCGCCGGGATCGCGCAGGTCATCGCCGGGTGCGAGACGATGAACTTGAGCGCGAACTGCGCCCATCCGTCGCAACCGATCTCACCGGCCCACGACGGCAGCGGATGCTCCTGCAACGCCCGCAACAGCTCGCCCCCGCGGAACGGCCGATTGGCGATGACGGCGATGCCGCGCTCGCGCGCCAGCGGCAGGATGCGCTGCTCGACGTCGCGGTCGCGCAGGTTGTAGGTGACCTGCACGAAATCGATCGGATGGTTGCGCATGATCGATTCGACCTCGCGATGGCGCCGGCCATGCGAGGTGGTGATGCCGACGTAGCGCAGGGTGCCCGCCCGCTTCATCGAGAACAGCGTCGGCAGGTGCTCGTCCCAGGCGAGCAGATTGTGGACCTGAAGCAG
>JAHEDO010000244.1 GCA_024641185.1 Burkholderiaceae bacterium
CCGTCCGGCGCGATCACCGCGGGGCCGAAGCTGATGTACAACGGCTACGAGATCTGGAAGTCCGACGCCGAGAAGTGCGCGCGCTACCGGATCACGAACCAGGGTGGCGGCATGTGCGGTCGCTGCATGAAGACCTGCCCGTGGAACCTCGAGGGGTTGTTCGCCGAGAGCGGGTTTCGCTGGCTGGCGATGAATGTTCCGGGAACGGCGCGCTGGCTCGCCGGACTCGACGATCGGCTCGAGCGCGGCTCGATCAATCCGGTGAAGAAGTGGTGGTGGGACATCGAACTCGACCGCGAGACCGGGCGTTACGTCGGCGCGAAGCAGACCAACATGCGCGGACTGAGCAAGCAGCTGGAGCTGAGATACGAGGACCAGACGCTGGCGGTCTACCCGGCCGACAGGATGCCGCCACCGTATCCGGTGGCCTTTACCGTCGACCGCGAGGAGGGCATCGCGCGTTACAAGGCGTTGCTGACGCCGGCCGAGCACAGGCGGCGGGTCGCCGCGGGGGAGACCGCGAACCTGGTGCCCCAGTTCAAGTTGCCCGACGGACCGCCTCCGGTCTTTCCGGTGGTCCTGCAGCGCCGCGAGGAGATGACCGCGGACGTCGCGAAGTACGAATTCGTCTCCGTGGACGATGCCCCGCTGCCCGCGTTCGAGGCCGGAGCGCACATCGATGTCGTCGTCGCACCCGAGTACCTGCGCCAGTACAGTCTCGCAGGTGATCCGGCCGATCGCAGCCGCTACGTGCTGGGCGTGCTGCGGGAGCGCAAGGGACGCGGCGGCTCGATGCTGATGCACCGTGCATTCCGCGAGGGCCGACGCGTGTTCGTCTCGCCACCGATCAATCACTTCCCGCTGCACGAGGATGCGAGCCTGTCGCTGCTGTTCGCGGGCGGAATCGGGGTGACCCCGATGATCACGATGGCACATCGGCTGCACGCACTGGGCAGGCCGTTCGCGTTGCACTACAGCACGGCCAGCCGCGCCGCCGCAGGGTTCCTGCGGGAACTTGCCGAAGTGCCATGGAGGGAACGCGTCCGATTCCATTTCAAGGACGAAGGCCGGCGCGCCGACCTCGCAGCGCTGATTCCGGACTACGTGCCGGGCTACCACGTCTACACATGTGGCGCCGCCCGCTTCATGGACGGCGTCTTCGACGCGGCAACGGCGCACGGCTGGCCCGAGGAGGCGATGCATCGCGAATTCTTCAGCGTGCCCGAGCCCCCGGACCGCGTGAATCATCCGTTCGTCGTCCGACTGGCGAAGAGCGGTCGAAGCTTCGGGATTCCCGTGGCTCGCAGTGTCACCGATGTGCTTGCCGAGGCCGGCGTGCACATCGACACGAAGTGCTCGGACGGCATATGCGGGGTGTGCGCGACGGATTACGTCCCGGACGAGTCGGGCGAGATCGAGCATCGCGACTTCGTGCTGAGTGCCAGGGAGCGTGAACACAGGATGGTCCTGTGCTGCGCGCGCGCACGCAACAGCGGGGCGGTGATCGTCCTCGACCTCTGAAGCCGGTGCCTGCCTGCCGCGGCGCGCGGTGAGCATCGCGCGGCGCGGCGCCGCGGCGGCGGCGGAGCCCCTCAGGCGCCCAGATCGACGGTGTAATCGAGCGCGATGGGCTGCCCCACGATGTCGACCGCCTCGCGGGCCTCGGCGGCGCCGTACAGGATGTAGTGCGCAATCGCGCCGTTGGAGCGACTGCCCAGGAAGTCGGCGACGTGGGCATCCACGTAGCCGGCGACGTCGGGGTTCTCGCGCAGGTAGGCATCACCGTCGAAGCGGTCGAAGACCGGACCGGGCGAGCGGCCCTCCCAGACGCCGAAAAGGTTGAAGTGGCGGAACAGCGTCGCCGCGTCCAGGTCCAGTGGTGCGAGGTCGGGCCACTTCGCTTCGTAGTACGCGGCGTCGAACCAGCTGGTGGGCGCGCGGCCCTGCGCGGCGCCGGTGTCGAGGTACTGCTGCCAGGCGCTCGCCAGGTTCTGCGCGGGCACGAGCTCAGCGTTCGCGAGCAGGTAGAACACCGGATCGAACAGGAAGCCGTCACTCACGCCGTAGCCTGGCGCCGGCGCGCGCGCCGGGGCGACCAGGTCGAAGGACTTGTCGGAGAACGCGAGGTGCTCGATCGAGAGCAGACTGTCTGCGCCGTCGGCACCACCGGGATTGGACACCTGCCAGCCCGGGCCGGTTCTGGTCACGATGTAGGCGTTCGCGCTGCCCGCAAAGAGCGCGGTGTCCTCGCCGGGGCCGCCGTCGATCGTGTCGTCTCCGCTGCCTCCGCGCAGGCGGTCGTCACCCCCCAGGCCGAGCAGCCGGGCATCGCCCGAGGTGTCGGTGAGCGCGTCGTCGCCCGGCGTGCCCTTGAGTTCGTCGACGACGGCGCGCACCGTCACGCTGGCGGTGTAGGTGGCGCCGGCGGCCTTGGGATCGCTGATGCGAAAGCCGAAGCTGTCTTCGCCGAAGAAGTCGGGGGCCGGATTGTAGGTGTACTGGCCGGTGGCGCTGATGCTGACACTGCCGTGCGCCGGTTTGGTCGCCATGGCGTAGCTGACGGCGTCGCCGTCGGCGTCGCTGGCCTCGGGCAGGTTTCCGGTGACGGCGGCGTCCTCGTCGGTAATGATCGTGGCATTCGACGCCACCGGTGCATCGTTCACCGCCCCGACGTTGACAGTCACCGTGGCGCTCGCGCCGAGTTTGCCGTCGCTGACGCGGTAGACGAAGCTGTCGTCGCCGCTGTAGTTGGCCTGCGGGGTGTAGACGTAGCCGCCTGTTGCTCCGATCACGACGCTGCCGTGCGCGGGGCTGGTCTGCTTCGAGTAGGTCAGCGGGTCGCCATCCGGGTCGGTCGCCGCGGGCAGCGTGCCGCTCTTGGGCTTGTCCTCTTCGACCGCGATCGTCGCGTTGAGGGCCTGCGGCGCGTCGTTGACCGCGACGACGTTCAGCCTGACCGACGCGGTCGCGCTCAGGTTCCCGTCGCTGATCCGGTAGACGAAGGTGTCGGTGCCGCTGTAACCCGTCTGCGGTGCGTACGTGAACTGTCCATCGGCCTGCAGGGCTAGCGTCCCGTGCCGCGTGGCGGTCACGACCGAGGCGGTCAGTGGCTGGCCGTCGGGGTCGCTGTCGTTGGCGAGAACGTTGCCCGAGACCGGAGCGTTCTCGGTGGTGCCGAAGGCGTCGCCTTGCGCGATCGGGGCGCGATTGGTCAGGTCCTGCGCTGCGCTGATCAGATAGCTGCCTGTGCCGTCCGACGGGGCGCTCGCCGCCTCGAGGTAGTGAATTCCTGTGACGGTCGCCGTGTAGCCGATCCGCGCGTTGGCGGAGCCGCCTGCGTCGTCGTTGGTCGCCAGTGCGCTCCCGGTCGCGGTGAGCAGCCTTAGGGCGGGGTCGGCGAGAGTGCCGTCGCCCGTCGCGGCGCCCTTCAGTTCGAACACGTAGCGATTGCCGGCCTGAAGGCTGACCGCGAACCAGTCCCGATCTCCCTTCGCCTCGATCTGCCCGGCGCCTGAGCCGCCCGCCGCGATGCTGCCCGAGGTGCCCGTTGATGCACCGAAATCGTCCGCCGGCGGCAAATCGTCCGCCGGGGGCACTGGCGTCAACGAGGGGCCGTACGTGGAGTTCAGACCGAAGTCGCCCCTCAGGCCGTCACCGCCGTAGATCCAGGTCAGCGCCAGCAGGTCGTACGCCTGGAAGGCGGACTTCGGCCCGCCGACGTGCGTGTAGGACATCACCGTGTTGCCGGTGTTGTCCTGCGAGGCGGGCAGCGCGTGCGGTGCGTCGAAGGGATGGCCGAGCCCTAGCGCGTGACCGATTTCGTGCAGCAGAATCTCGAAGCCCGAATTGCCGGCCGTCGGAGTCGCGTTGGTCGACGCGAACTCGGCATTGTCGAGAAAGACGAAAGCGTCCGCGTTGTAGGCGGTGAGCACGCCGCCGGATTTGCTCGAGTAGCTCGCGGTGAGTTGGGTCTGCCCGGCAGTGCTCGCGCCGGCGATGTTGGTGGTGCCGAAGTGGATGTCGGCTGATGACCCGTTCTGCACCTGAGCGAACTGGATGCCGGTCACGCCGGCCGTGTATGCGAGGATCGCGGTCGCCGCGTCCTTCTGGGCCGCGCTGAACGCGGTCACCGGTCCGGCGGCCTGACCCGCGATCACGCTCAGGTCGAAGGTGTAATAGAGCGTCGTGCGAGCCGGCAGCAGAAAGTTCCACGCCCTGCCGGTCTCGAGCAGCGCGTCGACCCGATCGTCGCCGGAATAGGTGATCGTCGTGACGTCTGCAGTCGTGGCCATCGTGCGGATCCGGGAAGCGGGAAGCTATCGGGCCCGGTGCGAGTGTCAGACTCGCCCGGGCGCCAGCGATAGTCCAGCATGCCCGGGATCGACGGGGGCCTGCGGCCCGACGGACGCGCGAACTGGGCGGTCGGACGTGGACCCGCGCGCACCGGTACAACGACCGCGCGGCGGCGGATCCCGATCAGAACAGCAGATTGGGCAGGAAGAGCGAGATCTCCGGCACGTAGGTGACGATCACCAGGAACGTCAGCAGCACCATCAGCCAGGGCAGCGCGGCCCGCACCACCGAGAAGATCGGCATC
>JAHEDO010000245.1 GCA_024641185.1 Burkholderiaceae bacterium
GCCAGAGCAATCCGCCGAACACCAGCGAGAGCATGCACAGCGTCTTGATCGCGTCGCGCTGCGGATGATGACGCTTGTGCGCGATCTTCTCCGGCAGGACGTGCACCATCCAGAACAGGACTGCCAGTCCGATCGGCACGCAGACGACGATGAACCAGGCGACGTACATCGCCGCCTGGTCCATGAGCTCGGGCGGGAGGAACGAGGCGTGTGCAGCGACCGGGAAAAGCAGGCCGGTGAGGGCGAGCGCCGCACCGCCGACGCCGGACGCAGACCTCCTCGCGTGGTCGCTGCCCGTCAATTCGCTCGCGGGCGGGATCGCCTCGGCAAGGCAGTCGCGAGTACGCGGCGACTTGTTGGAGATCCGAAAACCGTCCACTGTGATGCCCTTGGTGTTGTCGGCCCGAGCGTCCGTTGGCCTCGCCGGTATTATCGCGCTTCGAGGCGAGATCACCACGATCTGGTCGCTGTGCAAGGAGTCGGTGAAACATGGGCACACCGGACGCGGCCGCTAACTACCCGGAGATTCTCACGCTCGGCGAGCCGATGATCGAGTTCAACCAGATCGACCCGTCGGCCCCGAACTTTCTGCAGGGCTTCGGCGGCGACACGTCAAACGCTGCGATCGCCGCCGCCCGGCAGGGTGCACGCGTCGGCTACGTGACCCGTATCGGTGCCGACGCCTTCGGCGACCTGTTCCTCGATCTGTGGGCGCGCGAGAACGTGGACACGCAGGGCGTCGTACGCGATACCGCGGCCCACACCGCGGTGTACTTCGTCACGCACGGGCCGAAGGGTCACGCCTTCAGCTATCTCAGGGCCGGCAGCGCCGCCAGCCGGATGACGCCTCGGGAGCTTCCGATGGGGTTGATCCGCGGCTGCAAGTGGCTGCACGTCTCCGGAATCAGCCAGGCCATCAGTTCCAGCGCGTGCGACAGCGTCTTCGCGGCCATCCGGACAGCGCGCGAGGCCGGGGCCAGCGTGAGTTTCGATTCGAACCTGCGCCCGACCCTCTGGCCGCTGGACCGTGCGCGCGCGGTGATTCGCGCGACCGTCGGGCTGAGCGACCTGTTCCTGCCGAGCATCGAGGATGCGCGGGAGCTCTGCGGCCTGTCGGATCCGGATGCGATCCTGGACTGGTGTTTCGAGGCGGGCGCACGGATGGCCGTGCTGAAGCTGGGCAGCGAGGGAGCGCTCTACGGCGCGGGCGGGACGCGCGAGCGGATCGCCGGAAATTCGGTCCGGGCGGTCGACGCAACCGGGGCCGGCGATTGCTTCGCCGGTGCGCTTCTAGCGAGACTGGTCGCGGGTGACGCGCTTCCCGCGGCGGTGCGCTATGCCAATGCGGCTGCGGCATTGACGACCATGGGCTATGGCGCGGTTGCGCCGATTCCGGACCGCGCTCGGGTCCGGGACTTTCTCGCCAAGACCGACGGAGCCTCGACATGAGCCACGCCTGCGCGATGATGAAACGACTCGTGGAGGGCGTTCGGGTGATTCCGGTCATCGTGATCGAGGACGCGAACGATGCGGTGCCGATGGCCGCGGCACTTCTCGAGGGCGGCATGCGGGTGCTGGAAGTGACCTTGCGCAGCGCCGCGGCGCTGCCGGCGATCGAGGTGATGGCCAGGGCGCTACCGGATGCGGTCGTGGGTGCGGGTACCGTTCTGAACAGGGACGACGCAGCGAACGCGCGCGCCGCGGGCGCGGCCTTTGCCGTCAGCCCCGGATACACGCGGGAACTGGGGCTCGCCTGCGCGGAACTGGGGATGCCCTTGCTTCCCGGCGCGGTGACCGCGAGCGAAGTGATGACCGCCCTGGGCGACGGCTACGATTTCCTCAAATTCTTCCCGGCGCAAGCATCGGGAGGTATCGCGATGCTGAAGGCCTTGGGCGGGCCATTTCCCGGCGTGACGTTCTGTCCCACCGGAGGCGTTTCTTCCGGCAATCTGGATGACTACCTGTTGCTGCCGAACGTGCCCTGCGTCGGGGGCAGCTGGCTGACGCCGGCCGAGCTCGTCAGGCGCCGTGACTGGGCCGCCGTGACGGCACTGTGCCGTTCGGCCAGGCGCGGCTGACGCAGTCCGCCGCTCACGCCGGCGGAAGTGCCGTAGCTCCAGGCGGTGGCGCGACGCTCCTTTCCGGCTGCCCCTTGAGTCCCACGTACAGGCCGGCTGCGATGATCAGCGCCGCACCCAGCCAGGTGAAGGCGTCGGGCATCTCCGAGAACAGAAAGTAGCCGACCGCCACCGAGCCCACCATCTGCCAGTACTGGAAGGGCGAGAGGAAATTGGCCGGCGCGTAGGTCATTGCCCGGGCCACGCAGTAGTGGCCCAGACCGCCGAGCACCCCGAGACTGCCCAGCACCAGCGCGTCGGACCAGGAGGCGGGTGTCTTCCAGAAGAACGGGACGACGACGCTCATCAGCACCGAACCCACCAGCGCCGAGTACACCACCGAGGTTTCGGGGGCGTCGAACCCCACCACTCGACGTGTGAGTACCTGATACATCGCGAAACAGCCGGCGCTGCCCACGATCAGCAGCGATGCCCACTGGAACACCGCGGCGCCGGGTCGTATCACCACCAGCACGCCGACGAAGCCGACCACCACGGCCATCACCCGCGAGAGCGTGACCTTCTCGCCAAGCATCGGTCCGGCGAGAATGACCACGATCAAGGGCGCGGTGAACGAGATGGATGCCGCCTGCGCGATCGGCACGAATTTGATCGCGGTGAAGAACAGGAAGGTCGAGCTGATCAGCATGCAGGAACGGAAGAACTGCACGCCGGGGCGCCGGGTGCGCACGATCCGCCAACCGGCCTTCGGCATGAACAGCGCGAGCACGAAGATCAGGTGGCTGAGCGTGCGCGCCCAGACGACCTGCTCCGAGGCGTAGCTCTGGCTCATCAGCTTGGCCAACCCGTTCATCGCCGGGAAGAAGCTGGCGGACAGGCACATGAACAGGATGCCGAGGTACGGCCTGTAGGCCGGTACCTCGCCTGTCGCGGGGAGAATTGCGCTCATCCGGATCAGCTTAGGCCGGCGCGCCGGTTTCGTCACTTCGAGTTGCGGCGGGTCGATACGGTTTGCGTTGAAGTGGAACACCGGAGCGCCGCGCGGCAGCGGTTGCGCGACCTGGCCGGGGACGGCGAGCCGCGCGCCGTTGCACAATCGGGTTGATTGATGCCCGTGCACCACATCGAAGGGAGAACCGGAATGACCACGCAGCCGCTGTTCGAACCCCTGCCGCTGGGTCCCTACACCCTCGCACACCGGGTCGTCATGGCGCCCCTCACCCGGATGCGCGCGACCACCCCCGGCAATGTTCCGAATGCGCTGAACGCGCAGTACTACGGGCAGCGCGCGAGCAAGGGCGGCCTGATCATCGCGGAGGCCTCGCAGGTACTGCCCTCCGGCCAGGGCGCACCCGCGACGCCGGGCATCCACTCGCCCGAGCAGGTCGAGGGGTGGAAGGGCGTCGTCGACGCGATCCATGCGAAGGGCGGGTTGGCGTTTCTGCAGCTCTGGCACGTCGGACGCATTTCGCACTCGTCGCACCAGCCGGGCGGGGCGCCGCCGGTCGCGCCGTCGGCGATCGCGGCCAAGGGCAAGGCCAGGACGGCGCAGATGACGGTCGAGCCCTTCGAGACGCCGCGGGCGCTGCGCCTGGACGAGATCCCGGGGATCATCGACGGCTATGCCCAGGCCGCCCGCAACGCGATGCAGGCCGGTTTCGACGGCGTCGAGGTGCACGCGGCCAACGGCTATCTGCTCGAGCAGTTCCTGCAGAGCCGCAGCAACCAGCGCACCGACGCCTACGGCGGTTCGATCGCCAACCGTGCGCGGCTCGCGCTCGAAGTGACCCGGGCGGTGGCGCAGGTGTGGAACCCGGACCGGGTGGGCATCCGCCTGTCGCCCTTCGGCGTGGCCAACGACAGCGGCGAAGCCGAGCCGATGCCGCTCTACAGCCACCTGATCGGCGAACTCGACAGGCTGGGGCTCGCGTACCTGCACCTGATCGAGCCGCGCGCCAGCGGTGCCGGACAGGCCGAGGTCGACCACCAGGGCGTGCCGTCCGCGGTCGAGCTGTTCCGCCCCGCGTGGCGTGGCGTGCTGATCGGTGCCGGCAATTTCCGCGGCGACAGCGCGGCGCAGGCGATCGCGCAGGGCCACGCGGACGCGATCGCGTTCGGTCGGCTGTTCATTTCGAATCCGGACCTGCCTGAGAGGCTGCGCGTCGGTGCGGCGCTCACGCCGTACGACCGCTCCACGTTCTACGGTGGGGGTGCGCAGGGCTATACCGACTATCCGATGATGGGCTCAGCCTAGGCGCGCCGGCCGAGACGGGAAACGTCATGAACGTGTCCGAGCTGCTGGTCCGCTATCTGCGCGCGCTCGGCGTGCGTCACGTCTTCGGCTATCCCGGGGACCCGTCCGTCGAAGTGCTGGAGGCCTGTCGCCGCGAGGGCCTCGACTTCGTGCTCGCGCGCCGCGAAGGCACCGCGGGCCTGATGGCCGAGGCAGTGGGCATGCTGACCGGGCTTCCCGGCGTGTGCCTGTCCACCCTCGGCCCGGGCTCCACCAACC
>JAHEDO010000033.1 GCA_024641185.1 Burkholderiaceae bacterium
ATGTCGCAGCGTCTCGCCGGCGTTCTCTCCCTGTGTGACGCGGCTCTTCAGCCGGTCCTCGAAAACGGCCACCGTCATGGTGTCGTCGGTCTCGCCGGTAGCCGCGGAGTCGTCTGAAAGCACGCTCACTTCGACGGCGATCGACCCGCCGGACTGTATCGCCTCCAGACGAAGCCGCAGGGGGGCTGTCTGAGCATTGATCGTCGCGACATCACGCGCGAACCCCGACGACGAGTTCCAGCCCCGGTAGTCGCGGCCGTCGAGCACGACCTGCGGCGTGTACACCGTCGTCGACCCGCGGGCCCGGGCGTACCGGCGCTGGCGGTCGGTGAACGCCGGCTTCGCGTACGGGTCCTTCCAGCCGATGTAGTCCCAGTAGCCCACATGCAGCGACAGCGGCACGACGCGGTCGAAGCCGAAGCCGGCAGCACGCAGCGACGACAGCCAGCGGTCCGCCGGGGGGCAACTGCTGCAGCCCTCCGAGGTGAAGAGTTCGACCAGTGCCACGCGGTGCGGCGGGCTGGTGGCCTGGCAGGAGCGAGTACCGGCGCTTCCGGCTTCGGTCGCCACCGTGGGTGGCGATGCTGCGCCCGTAGCCGCATGCGCGGCCGCCGCTGCGGCGATCCCGAGTGCCGCCGCAGCGCGATGTGCGAATCGGTGCATTGCCCCCTCCGAGTGCGCGGACCGTTCAGGCTGAGGCGCGCGGCCGCGTCGAACCTTACCGAACCGGCGACGCCGGTCGGCGCGCCCTCGTCACCGCTTCTTCATAGGCATTCCGTTGGGTCGAAGCTAGAATCTGGCGTGACGCCTTGCGGCGAACCGTGCGAAGCAGCGGCGGTTTCGTCGTTCCCCTTGCCGCAAAGACGCATTCCCGACAAGGAGCTCCGATGCACAACGCCGTCAACCACCCCGAGCGCGACAAGGCCTGGGCAGTGCCGCTCGACTCGATCGACGTCAGCAAGGGCTATCTGTTCGAGCAGGACCTCGTCGGCTACTACTTCGAGCGCCTTCGCAAGGAGGACCCGGTCCACCACGCGATCAGCAAGCGCTACGGTCCGTACTGGTCGGTGACGAAGTACAAGGACATCATGGAGGTCGACGTCAACCACGCGATCTACTCCTCCGAAGCGCGACTGGGCGGCATCGCGCTGGCCGAGCGGCCGGCGCCGGAGATGTTCCCGAGCTTCATCGCGATGGATCCGCCGAAGCACGACGATCAGCGCAAGACCGTGAGCCCGATCGTCGCACCGGGCAATCTCGCGCTGCTCGAGTCGACGATCCGCGAACGCGCGTGCCGGATCCTCGACGGCTTGCCGGTCGGCGAGCCTTTCGACTGGGTGGAACGGGTGTCGATCGAGCTGACCACGCAGATGCTCGCGACGCTGTTCGACTTCCCGTTCGAAGAGCGGCGGCTGCTCACCTGGTGGTCGGACATGGCCACAGGCGATCCCGACGGAAACGGTCCGGTCACCTCGTGGGAGCAGCGCCTCACTGAACTGGGCAAATGCCAGGACTATTTCACCCGGTTGTGGAACGAGCGGGTGAACGCGCCGGCGCGCAACGATCTGATCTCGATGCTCGCGCACTCGCCCGCGACGCGAGACATGGGGCCCAAGGAGTTCCTCGGCAACCTGATCCTGCTGATCGTCGGCGGCAACGACACCACGCGCAACTCGATCAGTGGCGGGCTGCTCGCATTGAACCGCCACCCGGGCGAATACGACAAGCTGCGCGCGAATCCCGCGCTCGTCACGAGCCTGGTGCCCGAGATCATCCGCTGGCAGACGCCGCTCGCGCACATGCGGCGCACCGCGCTTGCCGACACGGTGCTGGGCGGCAAGCAGATCCGCAAGGGCGACAAGGTCGTGATGTGGTACCTGTCCGGCAATCGGGACGAGGAAGCGATCGAGGATGCTGACCGCTTCATCATCGACCGCTCGAGGCCGCGACAGCACATGTCGTTCGGCTACGGCATCCACCGCTGCGTCGGCAACCGGCTGGCGGAACTGCAGCTCAAGATCCTCTGGGAAGAGATCCTGAAGCGCTTTCCGCGCATCGAGGTGGTCGGCGAGCCGGTGCGCACGAAGTCCAACTTCGTGCACGGCTTCAAGTCGATGACTGCGGTGATTCCGCGGCGCGTCGCCTGACGGGTTTCGGGGGAGCTGCGTCGCCGGCCGCCGCGCCCCTTGCCGCTGCCTAGCGTGCTTCGCCGGTGTCGTCGTATCCGGCGTATGAGTGCTTCAGCGTGGCATGGTTGAGCAGCATCTGTGCGACCAGGCGCTTGCCGGCCGCATCGAAGATCCGGGTGCGCACCCAGTAGGACTCGGTGCGACGGCTCTCGGCCAGCGCGACGATTTCGCGCCGCACGAGATAGTCCTCGCCGACGAACAGCGGGCCGTCGACCATCCGGATCTCCTGGTCGGCGAACAGCCCCACCGCCGGCCCCTTGACCGGGAAACCGGCCGAATTGCTCGTGTACTGCGCAAGCACGCTGACCATCTCGAGCGGAATGACCGCGCGTCCCCAGGGCGAGGCCGCGCCATCCGAATACCATGGGGAGCGTTCGGTGATCACCGCCAGCTTCTGCTCGAGCGAGAACGGATAGAGCGCGCCCATGTGCTGATCCGGGTCCATTCGCACGCGCTCGTCCCCGGCGCCCGTCATGCCGACCCGCAGGTCCGCGAGGATGACCAGCCGCGGCGGCGGCTTGAGTTGTGCGAGCCGCTGCTCGAGCAGGGTCTGGCCGTGTTCCGGCCCCACGCTCGCACTGGCCTCCAGCACCGGTGTCCCGTCGGCTTTCGCCGCCCAGGCGCGCGTCGAGTTCGCGCCCGCCGGCGGAATCTGCACGAAGCCGCGGACTTCCTCGCCGTCGACCACCATGTTCTGGTAGTGCGCGGAGAAACAGCCCCTTTCGAACCAGGCGCGCCCCCACAGGTACTCGAGCAGCGGCGGAAACAGGCTGAAGTGCGTGGGCCCCTCGATCGGGCCGGCGCGAAAGCCGAGTTTCTCGGCCATCGCGTCGTCGTGGATCGACGAATGGCCGCCGTACTCCTGATGGGCCAGCATCTGGCGCGGCTTGCGCAAGGGTCCGCAGATCGCCAGCGGCGTGTCGAAGCTCATCGTGTCAGTTCCCGTCGTTCCCGTCGTTCCCGCCGGTTCGCCGGCCGAGTCTGCCGTGACGCTAGCGTCCCTTGAAGACCGGTTCGCGTTTCTCGACGAAAGCCTTGGTCGCCTCGCGATGATCTTCGGTCTGACCGCAATGGATGTGATGCGTCGCTTCGAGGTCGAGGCAATCGTCGACGTCGCCGCTCATTGCGCGGTTCAGGTTCTCCTTCATGTACCGGTACGCGACCGTCGGTCCCGCGGCGATGCGCAGCGCGATCTCGCGCGTCTTCGCGCCGAGCTCCTCCGGCGCGCAGACCCAGTTGGCCAGCCCGAGGCGCAAGGCCTCGTCCGCGCTGACGCGATCGGACAGGAAGTACAGTTCGCGCGCCTTCGCCGATCCGAGCAGCTGCGTCAGGAAATAGGTGCCGCCGTAGTCGCCGGAAAACCCGACGCGCGCGAACGCCGTGGTGAGAATCGCATTGGCCGCCATGATCCTGAGATCGCATGCCAGCGCCAGCGACAGTCCCGCTCCCGCCGCCGCACCGGGCAGCGCGGCGATGGTCGGCTTGGGCATCTTGAACAGCTTGCCCGCGGTCGCGCGCTGGTTGACCCGCTGACGGTGGATGGCGGTGTCGATCGTGTTGTCGCCGACCGTGCCGTCGCCGCGTGCCGCCATGCCCTTGACGTCACCTCCGGCGCAAAAGCCCTTGCCGGCACCGGTCAGCACGACGCACTTCACTGCGGTATCGAGCTCCGCCGACGCGAGCTGACTTGCCAGCGCGCTCACCATCGCGCCCGACATCGCATTGCGCGCGTCCGGGCGGTTCATCGTCAGCGTGAGCACGCCCTCGTCCAGCGAAGCGAGCAGGTCGGCGGTACCGGTATCGATCGATCGGGATGTCATGTTCGAGCCTCGTTGAATTCGAAATATGCGTTCGACACGACGACCCGGTCGTCGACGCGCGCATTGAAGACCACGCGGCCCGGCCCGTCGTGCCAGGCGACCACGCGCAGGAAATCGCCGGGAAACACCGGAGACGCGAACCGCACCTTGAGCTTGCCGAAGCGCGACGGGTCGCCCCCGCACAGTGCGCCGAGCAGCAGTTGCGCGCAGTGGCCGAAGGTGCAAAGCCCGTGCAGGATCGGCCGGTCGAAGCCGCCGAATTTCGCGGCGGCCGGGTCGATGTGGAGCGGGTTGTAGTCGCCGGACAGCCGGTAGACGTGCGCCTGGTTGTCCCCGATCCGAGTGCCGACGTCCAGGTCGGCCGCGCGGTCCGGCACGTCGACCTTCGCGGAGTACGTCGTGCCGCTGCCCTCGAAAGGTTCGATGTCGCCGAGCGCCGCCACGCCGCGCCTGAACGAGCCGTTGACCATGCGCACGCAGACCTCGCCGTCGGAGTCGGTCACGCGGCTTTCGGTTTCGACGAACCCGTTTCCCTTACCGCGCGGGTGCACGCCGATCAGCCGCGAGCTGACGTGGACGGTGCCGGCGAGCGGCAACGGCTTGAGCAGTTCGATGTATCGCTCCGCGTCGATGTTCAGCGGTCCGGGCGACGGCGGGATCAGCGCGTGATCGATCGGCGCACCGGCGCCACCCCAACGGATCGCGAACGTCGGGAACACCGCGAACCCCGGGTGCCGTTCGTAGACGAAGCGCAGGTCTTCCACGCCGATGCCCACCGCGTACAGAAGCACGTCGCGCTGGTCGTAGCTGATGTCGACGGCGCTTCCCCAGTGGCTCGGGGAGCCGTCGGGAAGTGCCGCTTTCGCGTCGTAGGTTGCCACGTGACTCCAGGTTTCGCGCCGCGGCGGGTCGCGCGGCCGAACGACTCTAGACCAGCAGCGCGACGGGTGTCAACGCGCCGAGTGCCGAGAGCGCTCGTCGCGTCGTCTACGACTTCCTCGACGGTGCGCCGCGATGCGCCGTCCACGGCGTGGCCGGCGTCACCTCGTCAGTCATAGGCGGTCAGCACTTCATCGAGCGCGCGCTCCAGATCCAGCGCAGTCGCGCAGTACGAGAGATGCGTGCAGTAAGGCCGGTACTGAAGCATGCAGCTGTCACCGGTACCCCATCGATTGGGCGGCTCCGGGCACAGCCACACCAGGCGCTTGGCCCGCGCGGCCGCGTCCTGAAAGATGTCCAGGCGCGGATCGGCGTGGTTGGAGCGGCCATCGCCGAGCACCAGTATCGTGGTGCGGCGATCGATGACGTCCCAGTGATGCGTCTGCAGGTCCGTCAGTGCCTGGCCGTAGTCGGTACTGCCGGCGCCGACACGGGTGATGATGTGCTCCATCGCCTGCTCGAACGACATCGTCTCGAGTTCGCGGGCGACGTTCTTCAGGTGCCCCGAGAAGGCGAACGCGGCGAGGTCGGCGACTTCGTCCTTCAGCGTGTGCAGAAACAGCAGCAGGAAGCGCACGTAGCGTGAAACCGAACCGGACACGTCGCAGATCGCCACGATCTTCGGGCGATCCTTTCGCCGGCGTTTCCAGACGAGTTCGACCGGCACGCCCTCGTGGCCCGCGTTGGCGCGCAGCGTTCGTCGGATGTCGAGCGTGCCGCGACGGTGCAGGCGCTGCCGCCGCGAATGCCTGACGGCGAGGCGCCTGGCCATCTTTGCGACCACCGCCTTCATGCGCTCCATGTCGCGCAGGCCGAGCTGGCCGATTTCGCGATGCACGACCACGTCGTTCATGAACGACTCGCTCGCCGAGCGTCCGAAAAGCTCGAACCTTTGCTCGACAAAGGCGCGCGCGTGGCGTTGCATCGCGGCGCGCGCGGCAATCAGCGCCTTCGCTTCGGCCCGGGCCTGCAAAGACGCGCCCGGCAACTGCTCCTCGAGCCGGCGCTCCAGCGCGTCGACGCCGAGCTGCTCGAGCATTCGCCGCACGAAGACAGGGATCTGGGAGACAAAGCGGATGTCGTCGACGCCGGCGGCGGCTCCGGCACGCGCCATCGCTGCAGCGATGCGGTTCGGGTCGTTCGACCGCGCCAGTGCCACGAAGCCCTGCGCGCTGCCCTGCCCGGTCTCGCCCTGGTCCCCTGCATCGCCCGCCCTGGCGTCGTCCGTCCTGGCGTCGCCCGCCGGTTCCATCGGTTCGCGCGGCGTCTGCTGGTGCGACGCGGTTTGGCTGAAATATGCCTCGAAGAGATGCTCGTAGAGTGCGGTCTCTTCTTCGGTCTTCGCGAGCACGATGCGCAGGGCATCCTTCATGCGCTCCCGGTCGTCGAAGCCGACCAGGGCCAGCGTGCGCGCCGCGTCGATCGCTTCGGCGCTCGACACCGCCGCTCCGGCGGACCGCAGCGCCCGGACGAAATTCGTCAGCGTGCGTTCCATTGCCGCACGAATTCGCCTGCCGGCTGTCGGGCGGCCGGCCGCATCCCGCCGGGCGCCCCCATGGGCGAGTGGTCAGGCCGCGTCATCGGTGCGCGCCGCACGCGTGAGTTCCGCGACTTTTCCGTCGAGCTCCAGAATGTCGCTGCGACGCTTGAGGATCACGTTCAGCGTCTCCCTGACCAGGGTTTCGTCGAGCGCCGGCGCATGCAGCAGCAGCACGGTGCGGGCCCAGTCGATCGTCTCGCTGATCGACGGCAGCTTGCGGATGTTCTCGCCGCGCACGAGTTGCACGAAGGCGACCAGCTGCCTGAGCAAGGCGTTGGAGACGTCCGGCACGCGCGCACGCACGATCTCGCGCTCGCGCTCGGCGTCCGGAAAGTCGATATGCAGGTGAAGACAGCGCCGCTTGAGCGCATCGCCGAGTTCGCGCGTGTTGTTCGAGGTGAGGATCACCAGCGGCGGCGTCTGCGCCTGGATCGTGCCGATCTCGGGGATCGTGATCTGATAGTCCGCGAGGATCTCGAGCAGCAGCGCCTCGAACTCCTCGCCGGACTTGTCGATCTCGTCGATCAGGAGCACGGATCCGCCGGCCTGCTCCATCGCCCTGAGCAACGGGCGCGGCTCGAGGAATTCACGCGAAAAGAACAGGTCCTGGAAGCCGGCGAGCTTGCCGAACGACGCTTCGAGCGAGTCCGACGATCCGATCAGTTCGTGGATCTTTTCCTTCAGGATCTGGGTGTAGAGCAGCTGCTTGCCGTACTTCCATTCGTACAGCGCCTTGCTGTCGTCGAGGCCTTCGTAGCACTGCATCCGAAGCAGCGGAAAGCCCAGCGACCTGCCCAGCGACACCGCCAGGTCGGTCTTGCCGACCCCGGCCGGGCCTTCGATCAGAACCGGCTTGCGCAGATGATGGGCGAGATAGACCGCGGTCGAGATCGACCGATTCGAGATGTAGCCCACCGAGGCGAGGCTGCGCGTGACCGCCTCGATGGATGTCAGTCCGCCGGGCGTCGCGGCGCTTGTCGATGTCTGCATGGATCCGGGCAGGGTGTGGTCTCAGGGCCTCGGCGGCCGGGGCGGGGCCCGGAGATGCCGACGAAAGGGGTTGAGCATAGACGCGAATTGCCCTCCCGGGTGCGGGACAACGACCTGTTCGGCACGCGGTGACGCATTGCGGCGCCGCCCCGGCGTTCGATCGACATGGTGGGGTAGGATGCGATCGACACAGACAGAGGCACGCGCAAAGGACTTCATGCGATGAATCAGCAAACACAGACAACCGGTTCCATGTTCGGACTGAACCCGGCCGACGACCTCAACGACCTGAGGATGAGCGAAAAGGCCATGCCGCTGCTCGAACATGTGAAGGCCTTCATCAAACAGACCGTCGAGCCGATGAGCGTGGAGTTCTATCGGCTCGGCGAGGGGCGCGCCGACCGCTGGAGCTTCGCACCGGGCCAGCTCGAGGTGCTCCAGACGGCCAAGGACAAGGCCAAGGCCGAGGGACTGTGGAACTTCTTCCTGCCGGACGCCGAGACCGGGGAAGGACTCTCGAACCTGGACTACGCCTACATCGCGGTGGAGTTGGGCAAGAACCCCCTGGCCTCGGAGTCGATGAACTGCTCGGCCCCGGACACCGGGAACATGGAGGTGCTCGAGCGGGTCGGTACGCCGGCGCAGAAGGAAAAATGGCTCAAGCCGCTGCTCAACGGCGAGATCCGGTCCGCGTATGCGATGACCGAACCCGATGTCGCGTCGTCGGACGCGAAGAACATCCGCACCCGGGCGGAACTCGTCGGAGACGAATGGGTGATCAACGGGGAGAAGTTCTACATCTCCGGGGCAGGCGACCCGCGATGCAAGATCATGATCACCATGGTCAAGACCAGTCCCGACGCGCCGCCGCACAAGCAGCAGTCGATGATCCTCGTGCCCAAGGACACGCCGGGGGTGAAGATCCTGGGGCCCATGCATGTCTTCGGCCACGACAGCGCGCCCCGCGGCCACATGCACATCAGGTTCGAGAACGCGCGCGTGCCCAGAGAGAACATTCTGCTGGGCGAGGGCCGCGGTTTCGAGATTTCCCAGGTGCGTCTCGGTCCGGGGCGCATCCACCACTGCATGCGCACGATCGGCAAGGCGGAGCGCGCGCTCGATCTGATGGTCAGGCGCGGCCTCTCGCGCGAGGCGTTCGGCCGGCCGCTGGTCATGCTCGGGAAGAATCTCGAGACGGTGTCGCGGGCGCGGATCGAAATCGAGTCCATGCGGCTGATGGTGCTGAAGGCGGCGAAGGCCATGGACGTGCTCGGCAACAAGGAGGCGCGCGTCTGGGTCAGCATGGTCAAGGCCTTGGTGCCGGAGCGTGCCTGCCAGATCATCGACCAGGCCATCCAGATTCATGGCGCGACCGGCATTTCGCAATGGACGCCGCTGGCCGACCTCTACACCGACGTGCGTCACCTGCGGTTCGCCGATGGTCCCGACGAGGTGCACCACATGGTGGTCGGTCGCAACGAAGTCCGTTCGCCGCAATACCAGGACGCTGCTGGCGCGCCGCGCAAATAGGCGTGGACTCGCGCAGTCCGGCGCGCGCCGGCGCCGCCAGCCTCGAACAGGAGAACCGATGACGACGCCCGTCCCCGGCAGCACCGCCTGGCTGGATCAGGTCCGCGAAGACGCGATCGATCCCGACCGGCCGATCATCGATCCCCACCACCATCTCTGGAAGTCGATCGGCGGGCGCGCAGGCTACCTGCTGGCGGACCTGTGGGCCGACACCGGGTCCGGTCACCGCATCGAGAAGACCGTGTTCGTCGAGTGCCGGGCCAGCTATCGCGACAGCGGGCCCGAAGCGTTCAGACCCATCGGCGAGACCGAGTTCGTGGCCCGCATCGCCGGCGCCAGCCGCGACGGCGGCGGCGGCGCGGTGATCGCGGGCATCGTCGGTCACGCAGACCTCAGGCTCGGCAGCGGCCTGCGCGACGTCCTGCAGGCGCACGAACGGGCGGGCGGGGGCCTGTTTCGCGGCATCCGGCACTCCGGTGCGCGCGATCCGCATCCGCAGGCGCTGAGCATCCCCGGCCGCGGCGCCGAAGGCCTGTATGCCGATGCCGCGTTTCGAGAAGGCGTCGCGCTGCTCGGCGAACTCGGCTGCACCTACGACACCTGGCACTACCATCATCAGAACGGCGCCTTCGCCGATCTCGCGCGCGCGGTTCCGGGCACGACGATGGTGCTCGATCACTTCGGTACCCCGCTGGGCGTCGGACCGTACGCGGGCCAGCGCGAGGCGATCTTCGATGGCTGGCGGCGAGACATCGCGGCCGTCGCGAAGTGCCCCAACGTGGTCGCCAAGATCGGCGGACTGGCGATGCCGGACAACGGCTTCGGCTGGGACCTGCGCGATCGCCCGGCGACGTCCGACGAACTGGTGGCGGCGCAGGCGCGCTACTACCACCATGCGATCGAGTGCTTCGGCCCCGAGCGATGCATGTTCGAGAGCAACTTTCCGGTGGACCGAAGGTCGCTGCCGTACGGGGTGTACTGGAACGCGATGAAGAAGCTCGCCGCGCGCTATTCGCCCGACGAGCAGCACGCGATGTTCTACGGCACCGCGGCGCGGGTCTATCGTCTGTAGCGACCGACGCGCGACTGCCCGGGCCGGCAGGCCGACGGCGGAAGGGCCCGCGCGGGCGCGGGTCACGCCTTCGATTCGGTGATCGCCGCGTTGACGAGGGTGCGCAGTTCGCGCCGGATCGGGTACGCGCTGGACGGGATGAACTGCGTCAGCAGCACGACGCTCACGTCTTCCACCGGATCGATCCAGAACGCGGTCGAGGCCATGCCGCCCCACCAGTACTCGCCGAGCGAGCCGGCAATCTGCGTCTTGGCGACGTTGGTGGTCATCGCTAAGCCCAGGCCGAAGCCGACGCCCTGATAGATCCCCTCGGAGAATCCCGAGACCGACATGTCGGAGAGCTCGCGCGCGCCCGGCAGATGGTTCGATCGCATCAGCCTGACGGTCTTGGGGCCGAGCAGGCGCGCATCGCCCAGCGCGCCGCCCAGCCGCATCGCTTCGCAAAAGCGCATGTAGTCGCGGGCGGTCGAGACCAGGCCGCCGCCGCCCGACGGTGCGGATGGCGGCTCGAGAAAGTTGCGTCCCGCCGCGAGCACCAGCTTGCCCTCCGGCGAGCGCTCGTAACACTGGGCGAATCGCGCCACCTTGTCCTCGGGAACGTGAAACCCGGTGTCGGTCATGCCGAGCGGCTCGAAGATCCGGCTGCGCAGGAACTCGTCGAACGGGACGCCGGAGATCTTGCCGACCAGATAGCCGAGCACGTCGGTCGACACCGAATAGTTCCAGGCCGCGCCAGGCGAGAACTCCAGCGGCATCTTCGAAAGCCCGGCGATGAAGCCATCGAGCCCCTCGGTCTGCGCGAACGGGTCGACTCTGCATTCGCGATACGCGGCGTCGACGTTCGTGCGATTCTGGAATCCGTAGGTCAGGCCCGACGTGTGCCGCAGCAGATCGATCATGCGCATCGGTGCGTCGGTGCGCCGCGTCTGGAATGCGCCCGGCAGGCCGGCGACGTACACGCCGAGGTCTCGAAATTCGGGGATGAAGTGGTGCACCGGATCGTCCAGCGCGACGCTCCCCTGCTCGACCAGCATCATGAACGCGACGCTGGTGATCGGCTTGGTCATCGAATAGATGCGCACGATGGCGTCCTCGGCCAACGGCTCGCCGCTCTCGATCGACGCCTTGCCCAGCACCGTCTGATGGACGAGTTGACCGTCGCGCGCCACCTGCACGAGCGCGCAAGGCAAGCGTCCCGAGTCGATATATCGCTCTGCGAGAAAACGGTCCAGGCGGGCCAGCCGCCGGGAGCACATGCCGACGGATTCCGGCTTGACTGACATCCTTGCCTCCAGTGTCGCTTGGGGTTTGCGCTCGTCGAACCCGGTTTCTCACTCGCCGGTTCGTCCGGTCGCGAGAGACGGCGGCGGAGAGCGCGCAGTGTGAATGTTCGCACGAAGACCCTCGACCCCACCCGGCGGCGCCGAACGACTATCCTTGCCGCTGGAGCCACCATGACCGACGAAAATCGACAAGCCGGCGCCGGCGCCGGCATCGACCGCATCGACCGCATCGACCGCATCGACCGCATCGATCGCATCGATCGCATCGATCGCATCGAGGGTATCGACATTCCGAACGTGACCCGCTGGCTTGCGGAACGTGTCGAGATCACCCCGCCGCTGGCGTTCCGGCTGATCGCGGGAGGCCGCTCGAACATGACCTTCACGGTCACCGACGCGGCGGGCCGGCGCTTCGTGCTGCGCCGCCCGCCGATGGGAAAACTGTTGCCCAGCGCGCACGACGTGGCCCGCGAACACCGGTTGATGTCGGCGCTGGCCGATACCGCGGTTCCGGTGCCGCGGATGGTCGGGCTGTGCCAGGACGCGGCGGTGAACGAGCGCGACTTCTACGTGATGCACTACCTGGACGGCATCGTCGTGCGCAACGTCGAGATCGGCCGCTCGCTGAGCGAAGCGGTACGCACCCGGATGTGTCGCGAACTGATCGCCACCCTGTGCGCGCTGCACCGGGTCGACATCGACGCGGTGGGACTGGGCACGCTCGCCAAGCGCGACGGCTACATCGAGCGCCAGCTCAAGCGCTGGTCGGGGCAGTGGGAACAGTCCAAGACGCGCGAGCTGCCGCTGATCGACGCGGTGCGCGACGCGCTCGCGGCGCGGCAGCCACCGGCGTCACCGGCGACGATCGCGCACGGCGACTACCGGCTGTCCAACTGCATGATGGGTCCGGACGGGCGCGTCGTGGGCGTGCTGGACTGGGAATTGTGCACGCTCGGCGAGCCGATGGCCGATCTGGGCGGACTGCTCGGCTATTGGCACGATCAGAGCGATCCGTTCCAGGGTGGGGATCCGGAGACGACCGGCCTGCCGGGTTTCTTGTCCCAGGACGAGATGGCGGCGCTGTACGCCGACGCGATGGGCGTCGCGCTGGCCGCGGTCGACTATTACCGCGCGTTCGCCCAGTGGCGGCTCGCGTGCATCGGCGAAGGCGTCTACGCACGGTACCTGGCCGGCCAGCAGGGATCCCAGGACGAGGCAATCGATCTCGATGCCTACAAGGCTTCGATCCCCAGGCGGGTCGAGCGCGCCGCACGCTTGCTCGGTCTTGCGAGCTGACGCAGCGCCTGTGGTGCGCGCCGACTGACTGCCCGTCGTGAACGCCGACGCCTGGCGACCGGTCCCGACCAGCCGCTAACTGCGCAGCTCGTCGGTCGGCCTACCGCCCAGCTCGATGATCATCCGCCGTACCTGCTCGAGCATCGCGTCGAGCTCGGCGTCGACACTGCCGCGCATCACCAGGGTCGTGCCGTAGCCGTCGGCGCGATAGAACGGATAGCTGCCGAGGTCGATGTGCGGACTGCCTGCCTGGATCTCGCCCAGGCGTCGCGCGATCTGGCCCTCGGACAGGTTGGCGGTGATCGAACGGGACCGGATCGTCTGTCCGCGGCGCAGATGGCCGTCCAGTGCGTCGATCATCGCCCGCATCACCTGCGGCACGCCGGCCATCACGTAGACGTTGCCGATGTGGAAGCCGGGCGGGCCGTGCGGGTTGCGGATCAGCCCGCCGCCCTGGGGAATGCGGGCCATGCGCATCCGCGCCTGCATCACCTCCGGCGGCGCCGGCCGGCGGCGCAGCATCCCGGCGATCTCCTCGTCGACCACCAGCGGTACGCCGAACGCCTTCGCCACGCACTCCGCGGTGATGTCGTCGTGGGTCGGGCCGATGCCTCCGGTGGTGAACAGGTAGTCGTGGCGCTCGCGAAGCGCGTTCACCGCGTCGACGATCGCTTGCTCGACGTCGGGCACCACGCGCGCCTCGCGCACCTGGATGCCGTAGGCGTTCAGCCGAGTGGCCAGGTAGGCGAGGTTGCTGTCCTGGGTGCGGCCGGACAGGATCTCGTTGCCGATGACGAGCACTGCGGCGCTCACACGCATGTCGGATTCCGCCATGACCGGCAACATAGCAGAACGCGTGCGCGCCGCCGCCGTGTCGCGACGCCCGCGCCGGTCAGCCGCCCGCGATCCTCGGGATCAGCACGACCTCGCTGTCCGCGGCCAGCGGCGCACCGAGCGCGTCCTGGTGGATCTCGCCGTCGATCGCGATCGCCATGCGGCGCTCCACGTGCGCGCCCAGGCCCGGGAAGCGCCGCTCGAGTTCCGCGATCATCGCGCGCACGTCGCGCGCCTGCACGTCGAAGCCCTCGAGACCCTGGGTGAACGCGCGCGCTTCCTGCGTGGCGCAGACCACGTGCGCCATCGGTCTCAGGCCTTCCCGCTGGCGGCGTCGATCGCCTCGAGCACGCGGGGCGGGGAGAGCGGCAATTCCGTCAGTCTCACGCCGATCACCCGAGTGACCGCGTTCGCGACCGCGGCGAGCGGCGGGACGATCGGCACCTCGCCCACGCCCTTCGCGCCGAACGGGTGCCGCTTGTTCGGCGCGGTCTCGATGAGAATCGTCTCGATCATCGGCAGGTCGGAGGCGACCGGCATGCGGTAGTCGAGAAAGCCCGGATTCTCCAGCGTGCCCGAAGCGTCGTACAGGTAGGCCTCGTTGAGCGCCCAGCCGACGCCCTGCGCGACCCCGCCCTGGATCTGACCTTCGACGTAGGACGGGTGGATCGCGCGGCCGACGTCCTGCGCGGCGGTGTAGCGCAGCACGGTGCTGCGCCCGGTCTCCGGGTCGATTTCCAGGTCGCACAGGTGCACGCCGAACCCGGGCCCGGCGCCCTGGGCGTTGAGCGAGACCTCGGCCGAGATCGGGCCGCCGGTGCGCGCGGAGCGCGCTGCGAGTTCGGCCAGCGTGAGCGGACGTTCCTCCTTGGCCGGGTCGGTGCAGGCCGCCGTGCCGTCCCGCCATTCGACCTGCTCGATCGGGCAGTCCCAGGTGAGTGCCGCGCGCCTTCTGAGGTCGTCGACGACCTTCTGCGCCGCCTGCACGACCGCCATGCCGGTGGCGAATGTGACCCGGCTGCCCCCGGTGAGGTCGCTGTAGCCGATCGACGCGGTGTCGGCGACGGTTGCGCGAACGCGCTCGATCGGCAGGCCCAGCGTCTCGGCCGCCATCATCGCCATCGATGCGCGGGAGCCGCCGATGTCCGGGTTGCTCGACACCACGGTGGCGCCGCCATCCGCGTCGACATGCACCGCCGCGGACGATTCGCCGCCGATGTTGAACCAGAAACCGCAGGCCACGCCGCGCCCCTGGTGGGGCCCGAGCGGGGCGCGGTAGTGCGGGTGCGCCTTGATCGCTTCGAGGGTTTCCACGAACGCGATCTCGCGGAAGGTCGGGCCGTAGACGGCCTTCATCCCTGGCTTCACCGCGTTCGCCAGGCGCAGGTCGATCGGATCCAGGCCGAGTTGCTGGGCAAGTTCGTCGAGACAGCTTTCGACGGCGAACGCGGCCATCGGCGCACCCGGCGCGCGATAGGCGGCGACCTTCGCGCGGTTGCTGACCACGTCGTAGCCGACGATCGAGACGTTCTCGATCGCGTAGCACGCGAGCGCCGCCATGCAGCCGGCCCCGATCGCCGACCCCGGGTAGGCACCCGCCTGGTATTTCATCGTGAGTTCGGCGGCGGTGATGCGTCCGTCGCGCGTCGCGCCGATGCGCGCCTCGATCACGCTCGCCGACGTCGGTCCGCTCGCCTGGAAGACCTCGTCGCGGGACATCACGAGTCTCACCGGGCGCCCGCACTTCAGCGACAGCGCCAGCGCCACCGGTTCGAGGTAGACCGTGGTCTTGCCGCCGAAGCCGCCGCCGATCTCCGCGGGGGTCACCCGAATGTCCTGCAGGCGAAGGCCCAGGATCTTGGCGCACATCGCGCGCACCGCGAAGTGGCCCTGGCTGGAGCACCAGATCTGGTGCTGCCCGTCCGCGCCCGCCGACGCGACGCAGGCATGCGGTTCGATGTAGCCCTGGTGGACCGCCGCGGTGACGTAACGCCGCTCCAGCACGAGGTCGGCCTCGGCGAAGCCCTTGGCCGGATCGCCGCGCCCGATCACGGTCTTCGCGGCCACGTTCGAAGGGGCCGTGGGGCTGGGCGTCATACCGGTGGTGAACAGGTCTTCGTGCAGCAGCGGCGCATCGGGCGCCATCGCCGCTTCGACGTCGATCACGTGCGGCAGAAGCTCGTAGCGGACCTCGATCCGTCGCAACGCTTCTTCGGCGATCTCCGGCGAGGTCGCGGCGACCGCGGCGACCGCGTGGCCGACATACAGGACCTTTTCGCGGGCCATGCAGTTCGCCGAGACGTGCCCGAGCGTCCCCGCGCTCTCGCCCTGTTCGATCGACTCCGAGCCGAGCTGCGCGAAATCGGCCGCAGTCACGACGGCCTTGACCCCGGGCAGTGCGCGCGCGGCCGCGGTATCGATGTCGACGATGCGCGCGTGCGCGTGCGGGCTGCGTTTGATTCGCCCGGTCAGCATGCCGGGCAGGGCCTGGTCGGCACCGAAATTCGCCCGCCCGGTGACCTTGTCCGCGCCGTCCGGGCGGATCGGGCGTTGTCCGACGACCTTCAGCGGCCGCACGAGGCTCGTGTCGTTCATCGTGCGACCTCGGTCCCGCGCAGTTCGGCCGCGGCGTCCATGACCGCGCGCACCACCTTGTCGTAGCCGGTGCAGCGGCACAGGTTGCCCGCGAGCCAGTAGCGCACCTCGGTCTCGGTCGGGTCAGGGTTGCGATCGAGCAGGGCCTTGGCGGCGACCAGCAGGCCGGGCGTGCAGAACCCGCATTGCAGCGCCGCGTGTTCGAGGAACTGGCGCTGCAGCGGATGCATCGCGCCGTCGACTGCCATGCCTTCGATCGTCTCGATCCGACGGCCCTGTGCCTCGGGCGCGAGCATCAGGCAGGCGCAGACCAGCCGCCCGTCGACCACGATCGAGCAGGCGCCGCAATCGCCGGTGCCGCAACCTTCCTTGCTGCCAGTCAGGTGCAGCTCGTCGCGCAGCGCGTCGAGCAGGCTCTGTCGGGTGCCGCCCAGGAACTCGGCCGGTTCGCCGTTGATCCAGGCGGTGATGCGAAGCTTGCTCATGCAAGGGCCCTTTCATAGGCGATTCTCGCCGCGCGCCGCGCCAGCACGCCGGCGACCTTGGTGCGATAGACCGCGGTGCCGCGCTTGTCGTCGATCGGACGGCATGCCGCGCGCGCCGCGGCGGCGAGCGCTGCCAGCGCACTTTCCTCCAGCCGGGAGCCGACCAGCGCCGCGGCCGCGGCGTCGACGCGCAGCGTCGTCGGAGCCACCGCCCCGAGCGCGACGCGCGCGCCGGTCACGACGCCCTGCGCATCCACGCTCAGGCTCACCCCGGCGCCGACGACCGCGATATCCATCTCGGTGCGCGGAATCAGCCGCAGGTAGGCGTCGCCCGAGCGGGCCGGCGGTGCCGGCAGCCGGA
>JAHEDO010000034.1 GCA_024641185.1 Burkholderiaceae bacterium
GGCGGAATGGCCTCGCTGCGCACGGACAACCTCGCGAAGGCGTTCGCTCAGGTGCTGCTGGTGCTCGAGGTGCCGGTTCCGCCGGAGGTCGCCGCGAACCTGTAATCGCGTGCCGGGCGTGCCTGCCGCGCGTTCTGCGTCGCGATCGTTCAGCGCGATGGTGCGCGGGCGGCTGACTATAATCGAGTCGGCGCAATACGCGACGAGAGAGGCTCCGACGATGACGGTGGAGCGGGCACAGGGCCATCTGGAGTTCGAGTTGAAGCTGGCCGTGCCACGCGACGCGCGCGACGCATTGCGGCGCGCGTTTCTGCTGCCGCGCTCGCGCCCCCGGATGCTGCGTTTGCAGGCCCGCTATTTCGACACGGACGACCGCGCGCTGGCCGAGGCGGGGATGGCGCTCAGGGTCCGCCGCGAAGGACGTCGCTGGGTACAGACCCTCAAGACGACAGCCATCGGCGAAGTCGGCAGACAGGAATTCGAGATCGTGCGTCCCGAGGGGAGTCTCGATCTCGAGGCGCTCTCGCGTACTCCTGCGGCCAGGGTGCTGGGGCGCAGGCTGCAACTGCCCGAGCCCCAGTCCGGGCGCGAGTCGGACGCCGAGTCTGAATCGCAGCGGCAGGCCGTGCTCGGGCTGCGCTACCAGACGTCGATACGCAGGTGGGTGCGCACACAGCGCGTGCGGGGCGGAATGGTGGAGCTTGCGTTCGATGAAGGTCGCATTCTCGCGGGCGATCGGGCGATCGAGGTGTGCGAACTCGAGATCGAACTGATAAAGGGCTCACCTCGGGTCGTGTTCGATGTCGCGCGACGCTGGCGGGAGCGCTTCGGCTTGCTGGTCGATGCGCGCAGCAAGGCCGAGCGGGGCGATCTGCTCGCCATGGGTGGCGAGACGCCCGCGCCGACCAGGGCCGCGGCGGTCACGCTGGACAAGCGTGTCGACGTCGCGGATGGCTTTGCAGTCTGCGCGCGATCCTGCGTTGCGCAGATCCTGCGCAACGCGAGCGCGCTGGCCCTTGCCAACGGAGGGCACGAGCACGTGCACCAGCTTCGGGTCGGGATTCGGCGGCTGCGCAGCGCGTGGCGCTTCTTTGACGGCTGGCTCGAGCCGATCCCCGAACACCGCGCGCAGGGCGCACGTGCATTGTTTGCCGCGCTCGGCGCGGACCGTGACCTTGCGGTGCTGGCCGAGGAGGTCGAGCCGCGGATCCTGGCCGCAGGAATGCCCGAGGCGTGTTTCGCTGGTGAGGGAGCCTCCGCGTCCCGCGCCACAGAGACGGTGCGTACGCCGCAGGTGCAGGCCTGGCTGCTGGAGTTGCTCGAGTCGATCGAGTGTCCCGCGCCGGTCGCGCCGCAATCACCCGCGTCGGGCAGCCCGACGGTGCCGTCAGCGGAAACCGGGCGCATCGAGGTCACGCCTGGCCCAGTGATCGGCGCGAGGCGTTTGAAACCGCTCGCGGCGAATCGACTGGGGCGTTGGCACGAACGCCTGGTCGCACCAGCCGATCGCTTCGTGAAACTCGACGAGATGCAGCGGCACGCGCTGCGCAAGCGCGCCAAGCGACTTCGCTACGCGCTCGAGTTCAGCGCGGCGCTGTTCGACGCGAAGCGCGTCAAACGTTACCTCGGGCGCCTGACGGAATTGCAGGAGGCCTTTGGCGAACTCAATGATCTGGCGGTTGCGCGTTCGGCCTACGCCGCGAAGGGCGATTCACAGGCAGCCTGGTATGCAATGGGCTGGATCGCCGCACGCTGTTCGGCCTGCGAGGCCGAGGCCGAGGCAGCCCTCGTCCGGGTGCGTGAATGCGAGCCGCCGTGGAAGTGACGCTTCGGTTGCTCATTGTCTGGTGCTCGATGACAGGCGGAACACGGCAGTTGGCGCAGGCCGCCTGGCGGGGTGCTCGTGGCGCATGCGGCGAGAGTCGGCGTCGCGTGGAGGTGGTGCTGCGCCGCGCCGACGAAGCGGGGCCGGCCGATGTGCTCGCCGCCTCCGCGTATCTCTTCGCCACGCCCGAGAACCTCGCGTCGATGGCCGGGATCATGAAGGACTTCTTCGACCGGAGCTATTACGCGGCGCTCGAGCGCATCAACGGGCGGCCGTATGGCTGCATCGTTTGCGCCGGCTCCGGCGGGCAGGGGGCGGCCGGTCAGGTCGCGCGTATCGCGACCGGGTGGCGGCTGCGCCCGGTGGCCGAGCCGCTGATCGTGTGCGTCAAGGCGCAGACGCCGCAGGCGATCCTGTCACCCAAGTCGATTGCGCCCGCGGAAATCGCGCGGGCTTCGGAGCTCGGGGCGACCCTGTCGGCGGGCCTGTCGATGGGGCTGTGGTAGAAACCGCGCGCGACGGGGCCGTCAGGGCTTCAGGCGCCTGGCAGCCTCGAGGATCGGACCGAGCAGATCCACCGGCATCGGAAACACGATAGTGCTGCTCTTGTCGCCGGCGACCTGGGTCAGCGTCTGCAGGTAGCGAAGCTGCATTGCCTCTGGGCGGCCGGACAGGATCTCTGCGGCCTGCACGAGCTTCACCGACGCCTGGAGCTCGCCCTCCGCGTGGATCACCTTGGCGCGCCGCTCGCGCTCGGCTTCGGCCTGGCGTGCGATGGCGCGGATCATCGACTCGTTCAGGTCGATGTGTTTGATCTCGACATTGGCGACCTTGATGCCCCACGCATCGGTCTGCTGGTCCAGGACGGTCTGTATGTCGATGTTGAGTTTCTCGCGCTCTGCGAGCATCTCGTCGAGTTCGTGCTTGCCCAGCACCGCGCGCAGTGTGGTCTGCGCGAGCTGGCTCGTCGCGTCCAGGTAGTTGACGACCTGGATGATCGCGAGCTGCGGATCGACCACGCGCAGGTACACCACCGCGTTGACCTGGACCGACACGTTGTCCCGGGAGATCACGTCCTGCGTGGGAACGTCGAGCACCACCGTGCGCAAGTCGACCCTGACCATCTGCTGGATGCCGGGAATCACGATGATCAGGCCGGGGCCCTTGACACGCTGAAAGCGGCCGAGCATGAACACCACGCCACGCTCGTACTCCCGAAGGATCTTGATCGATGCGACGGCCAGCAGGAGCGCGATGAAGATCGCGCCGAAGGCAAAGTCAAAGGGGAAGAACATGATCTGACTCCCTGATGTGAGGCTGCGTCGGTTCCGCGTGCAGAAGCAATCCGTCGACCGAGGCGATTCGCACCTGCTGGCCACGGCGCACCGGCGAGGCGACGCGCGCGCGCCACCTTTCACCCTGCACGCGCACCCAGCCCTCTCCGGAAAAGTCATAGAGGACCTCTGCCATCGCGCCGACGAGCGCCTCGCGACCGCTGACTGGTCGGCGCAGCCGTCCCCGCACCGCCATGCCGAGCACGCCGATGACGAACAGCCCGCTCGCCGCGGCGACGCCGCCGATCAAAGCGTACGGAATCTCGAAGCCCGGAAGATCGCTGTCGATCAGAATCACGGAGCCGATCACGAAGGCCGCGAGCCCCCCGATGCCCAGCGCGCCGAACGATGGCACGAAGGCCTCCGCAACCATGAAGGCGATGCCGAGCAGAATCAGCCCGACACCCGCGAAATTCACCGGCAACAGATGGAAGGCGTACATCGCGAGCACAACGCAGATCGCACCGGCCACACCCGGCAATACCATCCCGGGGTTCGAGAACTCGAAGATCAGCGCGTAGATGCCGACGATGACCAGCAGGTAGGCCACGCTCGGGTTGGTGATCGCCGACAGCAGTTTCGTTCGCCAGTCGGGCTCGAATGTCGACACCGCGGCGCCCTTCGTCGCGAGGACCACGCGTTTGCCGGCGGCTTCGAGGCTGCGCCCGTTCAACGCGGTCAGCAGCGCCGGCAGATCGTCCGCGATGAGGTCGATGACATTTCTGTCCAGTGCTTCGGTGGCCGACAGGCTGACCGCTTCTCGCACCGCCCGCTCGCCCCAGTCCGCGTTACGTCCGCGCATCTGGGCGAGACTGCGGATGTAGGCCGACGCGTCGTTCATCTGCTTGCGGGACAGTGTGTCGCCAGGCTCCGAGCGCTTGGACTGATCGGCGCGCTTCTGCCCGTTCTTGCTCGCCGCTGCGCTTGCGGGTTTGTCCCCGGTGGTGCTCTCGGACTTCGACGTGACGCCGTTCTCGGCCTTTGGCTCAGGGCTCGTCTCGGCCTTCGGTGCGGCGCCGGTCTCCGTGCTTGCGCCGACGCTCGAATTCGCCGGCAGGCTGGAGACCGCGTCGACGCTCAGGCTTTCGGTCGCCGGCGCCGGCTTGCCGCTCGGCGTACCGGCAGGGGCGCCGATGGACACCGGTGACGCCGCGCCGAGGTTGGTGGCATGCGCCATGGCGGCCACGTGGCTTGCATACAGGATGAAGGTGCCGGCGCTCGCGGCTCTGGCGCCGCCCGGTGCGACCCAAGCGGCGACCGGAACCGGCGACGCGAGGATGTCCTTGATGATCGCGCGCATCGAGGCGTCGAGCCCGCCGGGTGTGTCGATGCGAAGCACCACAATCTGCGCGCCGTCGCGTTCTGCCCGCTGCAGTCCACGATGGACGAAGTCGGCGGTCGCGGGTCCGATCGCCCCTTCGATCGGGACGACGAGCACCGGGGCGGCGGCCCATGCGAGCGAGCAAAGCGGCATCAGCAACGCCAGGACGATCGACCTGGCCAGGCGCGCCGCAGATCTCCTGGCGTATACCATGGACTGAATATAACGCCGATTGCCGCCCGGCGTTGCGAACGCGGCCCTTGCTGCCCGGTTCGGCAGGCGCGCCTACATCCCGAGCAGTCGACCCAGCCAGGCCGCGTAGCGACTCGCGGTGACCGCGTCGTCGAACAGTTCATCGCCGATCGCGTGCATGCGGTCGCTCACGCCGTGCAGGCCCGCGTTGACCGCCTCGGGCGCCAGCGGGTGCGCCGCCAGTGCGCCGCGCAGACGCTCGACCTCGTCGCGCAGCGTGTCGACGTCGCGGGCGCCTTGTTTGGCGAGCGCCAGGTCGCGCTCGAGTTGTTCGACCAGTCGACCCACTTCCTCGAGGTCGATACCGCCTGTGGAGTTCTTCGAAGTCATGGTCGTCAGTTCGCCTTCTTTCCGGAACGGTGGCGCGCCGATGGGGCGCGCTAACGTCAATGCTACATCGACGCGGGCCCTTGTTTGACTCGTCCCCGTGCGGCCGGAGTACGATGCGGCGTTTCCGGCAGGGTGAACGCCGCACTTCGATACGGTGGGTTCCGCGATGGCCGGGATGCGATGGAGCAGTCGATGGCGATCGAGTTGCGCAGGCTTGCACCGGATTTCGGGCTCGAGGCCCGTGGGCTGGACCTCTCGCAGCCGTTGCCACAGGCGCAGTTCGACGAACTGACGCGGGCCTTGTTCGCCGGGCAGGTGCTCGTCGTGCGCGGACAGCGCCTCTCGGCGAGGCAGTTCCTCGACTTTGCACGCAGGATCGGCCCGCCAGAGCCGCACGTGATCGAACAGTTTCACCATCCCGAGTTTTCGGAGGTACTGATCCTGTCCAACGTGTGCCGCGACGGCCAGCCGATCGGACTTTCCGACGCGGGAACCTATTTCCATACCGACTATTCGTACCTGGACGAACCGGCGAGGGCCACGACGCTCTTCTCGCTCCAGGTGCCCCGCCGTGGCGGCGACACGTTGTTCGCGAATCAGTACGCAGCCTACGACGACCTGCCGCAGGCGATGAAGCGGCGCATCGACGGGCTGGTCGCGCTGCACCACTATGGCAATCGCGACGACCTGGATACCGGCTCGCGGACAGTGGCTTCGGTGCTCAGCCCGGATCAGGAGGCCCGGATGAAGTGGGTGCGCCACCGAGTCGCGAGGCCCCACCCGGTGACCGGGCGAGTGGCGTTGTATGCGGTGTCGGGGAGTTCATTCGGCATCGAGGGCATGCCGCAGGACGAGGCGGTGGCGCTGCTCGACGAACTCAAACGTCACGCCACGCAGGAGAAGTACCGGCTCAGCCTGGCATACGGCGTCGGCGACCTGGTGATCTGGGACAACGCGTCGCTGCTGCATTCGGCCACGCTGACCGATCCGGACGATCCGCGCACGCTGTGGCGCGTCACTGTCAAGGAGCGAGGGGCCGCTCCCGCGCACTAGCGCACCGAGGCGGCCTTCAGCCGCTAGGACAACAGGCGCACCCGGGTTCCGCAGATCACGACACGGTCGCCGTCGATCGGTAGCCCGCGCCGCGCCGCCTCGGCGAGCGCCGCCGCCTGGTCGGCCACCCGGACGTCGATGCCGCCGAGCCCTTTGCCGCGGCCGTCGGTTGCGGCGACGAAACGCAGCACCCCGTTGGACAGCGCGATCGTGCGCTCGGCGCCGACCGGATGGCCGAGCAGCCGGGACCAAAGCGACGCGAAGCCGTCGGGATCGTCGGATTGCAGTTCGGCACCCACCAGCGCGCGGCTGACATCGCCGCGCCGGTGGGCACGCCACTCAGGGCCTGCCGGCGCCCAGTCGCAGTCGTCGTCGCGCCAGTCGCCGCCGGGGACCGAGTCGATCGACAGCAGGATTCCGCCGGTGTCTCGCGGATGGAAGTGCGTCGCCTGGTAGTCGGGGCGATCGATCACGTCGACTGCGCGCACACTCAGTGCCTGCAGGCGCGCGCGGTCCGCCACCGCGTCGTCGCCCTGCAGAATGACCATATACCCGCCGTCGCCACCGCGCCCTTCGAGGTAACGGCCTGCCGAAGTGCCCGCCCGTATCGGCGAGACGATCTCCAGGAAATCGCGCCCGACGGGCGTGACCACGTTCGCCAGGCCATAGCGCCCCACGCCGGGATCGCGGTACGCGACGGACAGGCCCAGCACGCCCGTCAGATCGTCGGCATTCTCTTCCAGGTCGTGCGCGACCAGGCAGATTTGTCGCAGCCGCATTTCAGCGACCACCGGCGCGTTCGCCGGCAAAGGTGTTGCAGGCTTCCAGTCGGCCGCTCTGCAGCCCGCTGCGGAACCACTGCACGCGCTGCGCCGAACTGCCGTGGGTGAAAGCGTCGGGAACGACAACCCCTTGAGACTGCTTCTGCAACCGGTCGTCGCCCACCGCGGCGGCCGCGTTGATCGCTTCCTCGATGTCGCCGCGATCCAGCCATCCCTTGGCCTGCTGCGAGCGCTGCGCCCAGACGCCGGCAAAGCAATCGGCCTGCAGTTCCAGTTTGACCGACAGCACGTTGTATTGACGCTCGGAAAGGCGGCCACGTGCCTCGGCCATCTTCCGCATGGTGCCGGTCAGGTTCTGCAGGTGGTGGCCCACCTCGTGCGCGATCACGTAGGCCTGAGCGAAGTCGCCCCCGGCGCCCAAGCGGTCGCGCATCACCGCGAAGAAGTCCAGGTCGAGGTAGACACGGCGGTCCTCCGGGCAGTAGAAGGGGCCGGCGGCCGCGTTGCCGATGCCGCAACCCGTGCGCGTGCCGCCACGGTAGAGCACCAGCACGGGCGGCTCGTATCGCGCTCCGCGCTGCGCCAATTCCTGCTGCCAGACGTCCTCGGTGCTGGCCAGCACTACCGAGGCGAAGCGGGCGTCATTGTCTTTCGGCGGCGAATCACGTGCACCCGCGGGCCGCTGCGGCGCCGACTGGGTGGGCACCTGAACCTGGCCGTCGTCGAGCAGTCCGAGCAGGGTAAGCGGATTGATGCCGAACACCCAGCCCAGCGCAAGCGCGAGGAGCAGCCCGCCCACGCCGAGTCCGCCCCGGCCCGTCGGGATCGGTATCCGCATGCCGCGGCCCTCTCCGGCATCGCCGCGCCTGTCCTCGACATTCGAACTTTCCCGTTCACCATCCCAACGCACAGGGCTCTCCCTGATGTCCCGCACGGCACGCCACCATCCGGCTGACGCCATACTAGACCATCAGCGCGGACGAAGGGGGGTGTCCGCGGGAACCGACTGGGAGACGCTGGTGATGGTGCATCCTCGACACGTGGTGCGGCGGTGAGGCGGCTGACGGACGCACTGTTCCCTGGCGCAAGAGTCGTCGTGACCGGCATGTCCGGTGAGTCCGCGCTGCTGCTCGACGAACTCGCCCAAGACCCGGAACGCGCGCGCGGCGTGCACTTCACCTGCGCGCAGTTCCCGGGGATCGGGCGCGGCGACTATCTGCGAACGCACCCGGACGCCAGGCAGACGGGGTTCTTCATGACCCCGGCAATGCGCGCCGGCCTGGCCGAGGGCAGGGCCGATCTGCTCGGGCTCGATTACGCCGGCGTCGTGAGGCACATGCGCGAGATGGATCCGCCCGATGTCGTCTACGCGCACCTCAGCCCGCCGGACGCGCAGGGCTACTGCAGCGCCGGGATCTGCAGCGACTTCGTCCCGCTCGTCTGGCAGCGTGCCCTGCGCCGTGTCGCGCACGTGAATCCGGCGATGCCTCGCACGAACGGTTCATTCCGAGTGCACCTCTCCGAACTCGACGGGTTTGTCGACGCGCACGCGCCGCTGGTCATCGCCGGGGATTCGTTGCCGACGCCGGTCGAGGAGTGCATCGGGCGGCACGTCGCGGCGCTGGTGCGCGACGGCGACACACTGCAGTTCGGCATCGGTTCGGTGCCGGTCGCGCTCGCGCGATCGCTGGCGTCGCATCGGTCGCTCAGACTGCACACCGGCATGGTGACCGAGGCGGTCAGGTTCCTCTGGGAGGCGGGGGCGCTCGATCGCGATGCGCCGATCCCCAACGGGTTCGCGCTGGGTTCGATGGACTTCTACCGATTCGTCGGAGAAAACGACAGGATCTGGATGACCGACGCCGGCGTCACCCACGACATCGTGCGCATCGCCGCGATTCCGCGCTTCGTCGCGGTCAACTCGGCGGTCGAGGTCGATCTGTTCGGGCAGGTGAACTCCGAACGGACCGCAGGGACCGTGCACGCGGGCGCCGGCGGTCTGCCGGTCTTCGCGACCGGCGCGATGCTCTCGCCCGGCGGTCGGTCGATGATCTGCATGCCGTCCACCGCCAGGGGCGGCACCGTGTCGCGGATCGTGCCTTCGCTGGGGCAAGGAGCGCTGTGCAACGTGCCGCGGCACCTCGCCGACGTGGTCGTGACCGAGTGTGGGGCGGCGCAGTTGCGCCAGCTGGGGGTCGAGGCCCGGGCGCAGGCGCTGATCGGGATTGCGGCCCCGGAGCACCGGGCGGCGCTTGCCGAGGCATGGGGGGAGATCCGCGCGAAGCTTTGACCGGATCGCACCGTGCGGGATGCCGGCACGTCAGTTTTCGGCGGTTGCGCCGGGATTACCGGACGACGCCGTCAGCTCCGAAGTACGCGGTCGTCAATTGTCGGGCTGTCGGTCGAGGACCACTGCGAGAGCGCCGTCCGTCTTGCGCAGTTCGAGCCGGTTGCCTTCCAGGACGAGCGTGGCGCTCGTGCGCAGAACTTCGAGGAACAGCGCCTCCTGCTGCATCACTCCGACGGGCTCCGCGCAGAATTTGCGGGTAGTGGCGGCCATGCCGATGGTCAGGCGCTGAGCCTGCTGCTGGTACCCGGCGAAGTAACGGTTGCAGCCTGCATTCCCGGTCACCTGGCCGTCCCTTTCGAAATTGGCGCTCATCCGGGTGCCGGCGAGAACGCTGACGACGCCTCCTCTGCCGTTGTTATAGGCGACGACGTCCCAGCGCGTGCCGGCCAGCGCCGTGATCGACGGCACGAACGCAGCGAGCACTCGCCCTGTCGCGTCCTGCAGGCTCAGGTTCTCCGCGGACACGGCAAAGCGTGCCGCGCGCTGCAGCGCCTCGCGGTAGGTCCTTGCGCGCGCTTCGATCTGGTCCGGGCAGGCCATCATGGTGCCCGCGATCTTCATCGAAATCGAGATCGACGCGCCGTCGACCTTATAGACGGTCTGCAGGCGATTGCACCCGTCACTTCCACTGACTCGTCCGTCTCGGCCCAGGTCCAGTGTCAAGGCCGGATTGCGCGGCACCGCCTCTTTCCCGAGGGACCGCGGGGTCCACCGCGTGTCTGCGAGCTGCGCGCCCCCGTCGCCGCTCACGGCCTGCGTGGTGCGGCCGGTGCTGTTCGCGCTCGTGCCGTGCCCCTTGTCCGCTGTTGCCGTACATCCTGCCGCCAGAAACGCAGTGATGACGACCGCGGCTGCTTTCGTGCGATTCATGTGCTTTCTCCTGCGTTCGGGGAATTTCGCTCTCCCGTCGGCCATCTCGGCATCGTCGGTGACCGTTGCGACCATGCTCGCCACCGCATCCAGATGGAAGTGATACGGCTGGTCGCTGTACTTGCGCCGTTGGTCGATTCGCTGATGCGCGCGGGTCGAGAAGGTTCTGCCGCGATCGATCAGATTGGACATCTCGTCGCTTGGAATTGGGGCCGCGGTGGGCGTTCCCGCAATGCTACACTCGCGCCGAGACTCATCCGCGCCATTGGACAATCGGCAATGCCAATCTCGACAAGACTCCAACGCGTTGCCCTCACCGGCTGTCTGCTGCTTGCAGCGTTGCTCGCCGGCCAGCAGTCCGGCCATGCGGCGGACGAGTACACGCGCCGAGCGAGCGCTCCAACGCAGCCGTCGCTCGGCGACTTGGCAACCGGCAAGCGCGATCGGCTGGAGTTCGGCTCCCCCGAGTTCAAGGGGTGGGTGCGCAAGGACGGTGAATGGTACATCGAGGGCGAAGTGAACCACCTGGGTTTGCTGTGTGCCGACTACGAAATGGGTGTCCGTTTCGGGGCGGGCAGTCCGGGCTGCGGCAATGTCGAGTGGCTGTCCGAGGTGCGCTACGCAACCCGGCGCAAGCAGTGCAACGGCGCCACGGTCAAGCACACGGGAGGGGCCACCGAACCTGAACTCGCGGGTCTGTTCGGCAAGATCACCTGTGCGGAGCGCGTGATCCGCTGCAGCGGGAACTGCAAGTAGCGGCGATCCGCCCCTGCAGTCGCTGACCGCGGCGGCATCCGGGCCCACTGGCTTCAGGGAGCAGTGGGGCGTGCGATGATCAGCGATGCGCACGCTGACGGCGAGAGATTCGTTGACATGAAGGATGACGTACGGCTTCGACACCGGGTTCACCGGGCGATAGCGGCGGTTTCCAGGGCGACAGCGGGAGGCGCGGTCCTGATCGTCGCCTGGCTCTGCTTCGCGAGCAGTCCCGGAACGGCCGCCGCCCCGAGCACGCCGGTCGTTGCGAACCAGAATCCGGTCGCGGCGGCACGGCCCGACTATGTCGGTGCGAAGACCTGTGTCCAGTGTCACAAGACGCAATTCGACGCCTGGAAGGGCTCGCATCACGAACAGGCCATGCAGCACGCGAGCGCGGGTTCGGTCCTCGGCGATTTCTCCAATGTCCGCTACGCGCGCAACGGCGTGACGACGACCTTCTCCAGGCGCGGTGAGCGGTTCTACGTGAACACCGACGGCCCCGACGGGAAACTGCACGACTACGAGATCAAGTACACCTTCGGCGTCTACCCGTTGCAGCAGTATCTGGTGGAATTCTCGGGTGGGCGCCTGCAGGCGCTCGGAATCGCGTGGGACAGCCGGCCGAAGAAGGAGGGTGGTCAGAGGTGGTTCCACCTCTATCCGAAGGAGCACATCGACTACAAGGACGAACTGCACTGGACCAAGTTGTCGCAGAACTGGAATCACATGTGCGCGGAGTGCCACTCGACGAAGCTTCGAAAGGGCTATGACCTGGCGACCGATCAGTTCCGCACGACATGGTCAGAGATCAACGTTTCCTGCGAGGCCTGTCACGGGCCGGCGTCTCGCCATGTCGCCTGGGCCGAAAAGAAGCCGGGGTGGGAGTCGGACGCGAACAAGGGGCTCGTGCTCCTCTTCGACGAGCGCAAGGGCGCGACGTGGGCGTTCAGTGCAACCGCTGACACGGCGGCGCGCAACCGTGAACGAGCGTCGACCAAAGAGATCGAAACCTGCGCCCGCTGCCATGCACGACGCAGCACCCTCACCGAAGACTACCGTCATGGACGACCGCTGATGGACAGCCATCTGCCGTCGCTGCTGACGCAGTACCTGTACTACCCGGATGGCCAGATCAAGGAGGAGGACTTCGAATACGGGTCCTTCATCCAGAGCAAGATGTTTCACCAGGGGGTGACCTGCAGCGATTGTCACGAGCCGCACAGCGCGAAGCTTCGCGCCCCGGGGAACGCGACGTGCCTGCAGTGCCACAAGGCGGAAAAATTCGATTCCCCGAAGCACCATTTCCATGCGTTGAAGAGCAAAGGTGCGGCCTGCGCGGGGTGTCACATGCCGACGACCGATTTCATGGTGGTGCATGCACGGCACGACCACAGCATTCGCATCCCGCGTCCCGACCTGTCCGTCAAGTTGAAGACGCCCAACGCCTGCAACCAGTGTCACGTGGACAAGAGCGCGGCGTGGGCCGAGGCACTTCTGCAGAAGTGGTACGGAAAGGACTGGTCGCCGGGATGGCATTTCGGCGAGACTTTGTACGAGGCCCGCCAGGGCGTGCCGACCGTAGGGCAGGATCTGGTGGCGGTTGCATTGGCTCCGAAGGTTCCCGACATCGCCCGAGCCACGGCGACCTCCTTGCTGCCGGGCTACCTGGACCAGACCGTCGCGGTGGCATTGCCCAGACTGCTGTCGGACAGGTCTCCGATGGTCCGACGGCAGGCGCTGGACGTCGTCGATCGGGTGCCGCTCGAGCACCGCTGGCGGCTGGCGGGAGCGGCGCTCTCCGACCCCGTCCTGGCGGTGCGCATCGAGGCGGCTAGAGTGCTGTCCGTCGTGCCGCGTCAGACGCTCACCGTCGAGCAGCAGCAGGTCCTGGACAAGGCCGTGCAGGAATATGTCACCGCCATACGGAGCACCGCGGAGCATCCGCAGTCGCACGTCAATCTGGGGCTGCTTTACCAGGGGCTCGGCGACGTTGACAATGCGGAGAAATCCTATGCCCAGGCGCTGAGGCTCGATCCGACCTATGCGGCCGCCTACGTCAACCTGGCGGATCTGTATCGGCTGCGGCAAGACGATGCCGGTACCGAGACCACCCTGCTGAACGCGCGCAAGGCGCTCGGCAGCAATGCAGCGGTGGAGCATGCGCTGGGTCTGCACTACGTTCGGAGCCGGCAGATGACCAAGGCGCTGCGTGCCCTGGGAGAGGCGGTGCGCCTGCAGCCCGAGGATGCACGTTACAGCTACGTCTACGCAGTGGCACTGAACGGCAACGGCGAATCCAAGCGGGCGATCAAGCTGCTGGAGGCGGTGAATTCGAGGCACCCTTACGACCGGGATGTCCTGATCGCCCTCGTGAGCTTCAACAAGAGCGCGGGAAACGTCAAGGCGGCAAACGCGTATGCAGGCAAGCTGGTCAAGATGGATCCACGCTACGGCAGCGTGGATCAGGTCATGCGGCAGTTGTCGCCTCCATAGGCTGGAGACGCACATTGGCGGCGCGCCGCCAATGACGCATGTCAATGTGAAGGATGGACCCGACTGGCAGCCTTGACTGGTGAGGGCGGGGAGCCGTGCGCCGAGGCACGCATCCGGCGGCGGCCTGGCCGTCGGAGCAGCGGTCGTGACCGAATTGACCTTGACTCAGCGAACACAGCGACTCCCGCGGGACCACCCCCGCAGCTTCCTGCTGTTTGCCGCGGTGGCCTGGTGGACGCTGTATCGGCTGTTGGCGCCGGCTTCCGAGGCGATCGTCGCGTTCATGCCGGTAGAGCGCGGCAGCCATCTCGGCGGGGCGCTGCAGTTCTTTCTCTACGACGCACCCAAGGTGCTGCTGCTGCTTACCGCCGTCGTCTTCGCGATGGGCGTCGTCAATTCGTATTTCACGCCCGAACGCACCCGCGCGTTGCTGGCCGGTCGCGCCGAGGGCATGGCGAACATCATGGCCGCGAGCCTGGGCGTGGTGACGCCGTTCTGTTCGTGCTCCGCGGTGCCGTTGTTCATCGGCTTCGTGCAGGCTGGCGTGCCGCTGGGGGTGACGTTCTCCTTCCTGATCGCCGCGCCGATGGTCAACGAGGTGGCGCTCACGCTGCTCTTCGGACTGTTCGGCTGGCGAATCGCGCTGCTTTACATGGGACTCGGTTTGACGGTCGCCATCGCGGCCGGTTGGGTGATCGGTCGGCTGAAGATGGAACCTCACCTGGAAGACTGGGTACGCAACATGCCACGCGTACAGGCCATTGCTGGCGCCAACGACCTCGGTCTGGCCGAGCGCATCGACGCGGGCATGGTCAGCGTGCGCGAAATCGTGGGGAAGGTGTGGCCGTACATCCTGGGCGGTATCGCTATCGGTGCAGGCATCCACGGGTACGTTCCGCAGGACTTCATGGCCAGCTTCATGGGCCGGGAAGTGTGGTGGTCGGTGCCGCTGGCGGTGTTGATCGGAGTGCCGATCTACACCAACGCAGCAGGCGTGATCCCGATCGTCCAGGCGCTGCTCGCCAAGGGCGCGGCGCTCGGCACGGTGCTCGCCTTCATGATGAGCGTGATCGCACTGTCGCTGCCCGAGATGGTGATCCTTCGCAAGGTACTGAAGATGCGTTTGATCATCACGTTCATATCGGTCGTGGCCGCTGGCATCCTGCTCGTCGGCTATCTGTTCAACGCCGTGCTCTGAGCCAAGCGGCGGCCCAATGGAGAATGAGATGGAATTCAAAGTTCTCGGCACCGGCTGCAGCAACTGCCGCAAGACGGTCGCATTGATCGAGCAGGTCGCGCAGACCAAGGGTGTGCCGATCGGACTGCAGAAAGTCGAAGACCTCAAGGACATCATGAGCTACGGGATCATGTCCACCCCAGGTGTGGTGATCGACGGCAAGGTGGTGCACGCCGGCGGCGTACCAAGCCGCGAGAAGGTGGAGCAGTGGTTCACTTCCGAGCGGCGAGCGTAACGTCCGAATGATGGGCCACGTTGCTCAGTGTCTTTGCCGACCTGAATCTCCGCATTCGGTGCGACCGCTGGCAGTGAGTTGCGGCCGTGAGCGGTCCCGCTTGGTAATGCCCACGGAACGAGACCGGGCCAATGCCGTGCTGACGACGCCTTGAAGCACCACGAATTCGACGCCGCCATCCAACTGGCCAGCGCGGGTGAGCACCGGTTCTCCGGGCCGTCCCGCCTGGGTGCAGCGATACGACATGCGCTTCGACGAAGGCGATTTGCCGGTGCCCTTCGATGGGCAGGAGCAGCAGCACTCCATCAGCCGGCTCTGGGTTCGGGACGAACCGTCCCGGTCGCTCGACTATGCATCGCTGGCCGCGATCTCCGACAGTTTTTTCCCCCGCATCTTCATCAGACGCCGTGCGCCCACACCGGCAGGCACCGTGACGCTCAGCACATTCTTCCACGCAGACTCGGTCATGCTGGCCGAGCAGGGGGATCGCTACATGCTGGGCACTGCACGTGCGCTGAACTACAGGAACAGTTACTTCGACCAGAGCGCGGAGATCTTGCGCGAGGTGCACAAGCGCGGTCCCCGGCAATCGAAAGCGGCTACGGCGTGAGTTCCGCGAGCCGTTGCTTCAGGGCCCCGAGCGCGCGCTTGTTCGCGTTCTTGATGGTCTCCATGGCCGGCGGTTCGACACTGATGTCGCCCAGTTCCGTCAGCACCACGTGGACGTCGTCGTGTCCGTCGATTCGTCGCATCTCCTCGAGCCAGCGGCGCACGTTGGGGAACGGTTCGAAATCGAACACGTTGGTGAACTGCGGTTGCAGCTGGCCGATCTCCACGTAGGCGGCGAAGTCGGCGATTGTCAGTTGCGCACCCGTCAGGTAACGGGACTGCGCGAGCCAACCCGTCTCCAGCGCATTCAGCGCATTCGTGAGCGTCGCTCGTGCGGCCTGTTGGGTGGCTTCAGGGATGTTCAGGTCCTTGCGGATCTTCGGTGCGACCAATCCAACGGAGGCCTCGCGGACGTTGCGGTGGTGGTAGTGCAGGTACCAGTCCACTTTGGCGCGCAACCGGGGATCCGTCGGATATACGTCCGCCCAGCCGTGCTTGGAACTGAGGTAACACAGGATGGCGTGCGCCTCGCCGAGCACGAAGCCGGTGTCCGGCTCTTCGATGGTCGGAATCGTTCCGCCGGGGTTCTTGGCGAGATACGCCGGATTCCGGCTGCCGGTGTCGCCTCTGGAGCCCGGGTTGATGAGCACCATTTCGAATGGCGTGCGCTTGTACAGCAGCAGCCACATGACCGCGCGAACCGGTTGCGAAAACGGCACGCCGTACAGGATGACGGGTGGCGATTGATGATCCATTTGTGCCCCTGGGGAATAGGGAATTCAAACGACCGTTTCACGGTCGTCGGCCTGGCCAAGCATGGTACGTGACGATTCCGGGGTTCACCTTGGGGCCGGCACCGGCAAGCACCGGACCATACGTGCCGGGAGTATGCTCGTTGCACGGATGACATGGCCCGCGCGACCGGATCCGAGGACGTGGCGCGCCAACAGATCGCGTAGGAGGAGACATGCCCAAGACAGTGCTTATCACCGGTGCAGGAAGCGGCTTCGGCCGCGATGCCGCCGTCGAACTTGCCCGGCGCGGCCACAAGGTGATCGCCGCCGTGTTGAACGATCGGCAGGCTGCCGAGCTCGCGAAGGCGGAGCCGAGCCTGACGGTAGTCAAGCTCGACATCACCGACGTCAAGGACATCGCCAAGGTCGACCAGTGGAACCCGGACGTCTTCATCGCCAACGCCGCGATCGGGCAGACCGGGCCCATGTCACTGATTCCTCTGGATCGGTTGCGCACGGTGTTTGAAGTGAATGTCTTCGGCACCGTCGCCATCACGCAGCGGGTCGCGCAGGCGATGCGCAAGAAACGCGCCGGTCGGATCATCATTGTGTCGTCGATCGGCGGCGTGCGCGCCGGCGTGGGATCGGGGCCCTACACCATGACCAAGCACGCGATCCAGGCGTTCGGGACCGCGCTGCGCGCGGAGCTCAAGGCGTTCGGGGTCGACGTCTGCCTGATCAAT
>JAHEDO010000035.1 GCA_024641185.1 Burkholderiaceae bacterium
AAATCCTTGAGGTCCTGGGGCATCGTCGTGAAATTCAGGAAGTTCGCGAAGATCGCGGCGCCGATCACGATCGTGAACAGCATCGCGGTCGTGCGCGCCGACTCCACCAGCACCTGAACGAGTGCCTTGAAGGGCAGCGTGCCCCGCGCCAGCGCGAACAGGAAGCCGCCCATCGCGCCGACGCCCGCGGCCTCGGTCGGCGTGAAGATTCCCCCGTAGATGCCGCCCATCACCAGCGCGAACAGCAGCAGCACGCTCCAGACCTTGCGCAGTGCCGCCCAGCGTTGCGGCCAAGGGGTGCGGTCACCAGGGGGGCCGTAGTGGGGATGCCTCGCGGTGATCGCCATCGCGGCGGCCAGGTAGAAGCCGGTGGCGATAAGCCCTGGGACGATCCCGGCCGCGAAAAGGGCACCAATGCTCTGCTCGGTCATGATCCCGTAGATCACCAGGATCACCGACGGCGGAATCAGGATGCCGAGCGTGCCGCCGGCGCAGATCGAGCCCGCGGCGAACGACGGTTCGTAGTTGAAGCGTCGCATCTCCGGCATCGACACCCGCGCCATCGTCGCGGTGGTCGCGATCGACGAACCGCAGATCGCGCCGAAGCCGGCGCAGGCGACGATCGTCGACATCGACAAACCCGCGCGCCGGTGTCCGATGAACGCGTAGGCCGCCTGGTAGAGCTCTCGCGACATGCCCGCGCGGGTCACGAAATTGCCCATCAGCACGAACAAGGGCACCACCGACAGCGTGTACGCCGCGATGTCCAGGACCTCGGTGGCGCTCGACGAGAAGGCAGCCGACCAGGAGCGCATCAGACCCAGGCCGAAGAGCCCGACCACCGCCATGCTGATCGCGATCGGAACGCGCAGAAGCATCAGCACGAACATCGCGCCAAAGCCGAGCATCGCTTCGAACATCGGTGGAATTCCCCGGGGCCTGGGTCAGTGCACCGCGCCGGCGCCGTCGGAACGCGGCGCACGCAGCATCAGGAAGATGTGGACCAGCGCGGCGACCACGAGCGCTGCCGACACCAGGTAGTGAAAGGGCGCCATGCCGATGTGCAATTGCGCCGTCGTGTCGCCGAACTCCGCCGTGCGCGCGGCCCGCTCGGCGACCAGCCATGCTGCACCGAACATCAGCGCGGCGCACAAGCCGTTGGACAGTCTCTGCTGCAGCACCCGTGCGCCAGCCGGCAGCGAGCGGTCGAGCAGATCGAAGACCACGTGCTCGCCATGCAGCGATGTCAGCGGCAGCGCCACGAAGATCAGCACGAGCATCAGCAGCTCGGTGAGCTCCAGGCTGCCAGGAATGGACGCGTCGAGGAACTTGCGCCCGAACACGTCTCCGAAGGTGAGTATCATCATCGCGAACAGCGCCGCCGCCGCAATCAGACCGAGCACCTGTTCAAACCTTCGCACCGCCCGCCTCCGTCCGTCTGTGGACGGACAAAAGAACCGGCCGGCGTCACGCCGGCCGAAGAATCGTATGAGGCCAGCGCGCCCGCCGCCTCAGCGGCCGGCGCACACCGTACCGTTACTGCAGCTTCGCGACCTCGGCGCGGTAATCCTTGAGCACCTGCTCCGCGTTGGCCAGGCCTTTGGCCTTTGCCTGTCCGATCCAATTCTTCTCGAGGGGCGACGTCTTCGTGCGCACCTCGTCGACGAACGCTGTGCTCGCCATCGTCTTCTGCACGCCGTTCGCCTGCATGAACGCCGAGCCGCGCCGGTCGACCGCTTCCCAGCCGAGCCCGAAGCTGCGGGCCAGAGCCTCGCCGGAAAGCTTTTCGATCGCGGCCTGATCGGCCTTGGAGATCTTCTTCCAGGTCGCCGGATTCATCACCATCGCGAAACTCGTGTTGTACAGCCCGCCGGGGAAGTCGGTGCGGTACTTGATGATCTTCTCGAGCTTGAACGACTCGATCGACTCGGCCGGGAAGAACGTGCCGTCCATCACTCCGGCCGAAAGCAACTCGTAGGACGACGACGCCGGTTTGAGCGTTACGTTCAGGCCAAGGACCTTGCCGATCTCGTTGATCATGCCGCCGCCGACCCGGAATTTCAGGCCCTGCATATCGGCGACCGAATCGATCGGGTGTTTGGTGTTGTACACGATGCCAGGCCCGTGCGTGAACACCGCGAGCACCTTCAGGCCCCGGTGCTCATTGAGCTTGGCCAGGTATTTTTCATGAACGCGCTGGAATGCGACCGAGGTCGCCACCGGATTGTCGCCGCCGAAGGGCATCTCGACGAGCTGGGTCAGCACGTAGCGCCCGGGCGTGTACCCGTGCACCGAGTACGACACGTCCGCCAGGCCGTCGCGCACCGCGTCGAACGTTCCCCCCGGGCCCGCGACGGGTTTCGGCAGGATATTGCACTTGACGCGGCTCGACGTCGCCGCGGCGACGTCCTCGCACCACTTGGCCTGCGACTGAGACAGTGTGTGGCTGGGCGGCAGCCAGCTCGATACCGTCAAAGTCACCTGGGCGTTCGCCGAAAGCGCGATCCCGGCGAGCGCGCCGCCGATCATCAGTCGAAATTTCATCCCGGTCTCCATATAGTTTTGTGAAAACCCGCAAAGTATAACCGCGCGCTCCGCGGCTTCGAAGAAAGCGGATCGCGATGACGGCCGCCGGCTTCGGGCCGTCCGCGGGCTTCCACGGACTTCCGCGCAGGCGAGTCAAAGAAAAAAGGCGCACATCGCTGTGCGCCCCAAACGGCAGCAGAGCTGCCTCTCCTCCTCCTCAATCATCGCGCCCAATCCACGAAGGCGGGCACCAAGCCGCCTCGATCGTATCCAAAGCGGCTGCCGGAGTCCATGGATTTCTTGCCATGGACAAGCTCCGCCGAAGCCGCTGCAGTGCGGCATTTCATGGTCAGCGGGCGCGGTCGACCCAGGCCAGCATCCCCAGCGCGAGAATCGCGGCGAACACGCTCGGAGTGCTCGCCGCGACCCAGGCGGGCCAGGTGTTCAGCAGCCCCAGGTTGGAGAACAGGCTGTTCAGGAAGTGGAAAGCCACCCCCAGCATGATGCCCGCGAACACCTTGTAGCCGATGCCGCCGGCGCGGACCTGCAGGTACGCAAAGGGCAGCGCCAGCGCCATCATGACGATCACGGCGATCGGGTAGACGACTTTCTTCCAGAGCGCGATCTCGTAGCGGTCGGCGCTTTGCTGGTTGTCGCGAAGGTGCCGGACGTACTGCACGAGCGTCCAGGCCGACATTCTCTCGGGCACCAGCATCAGTACACCGAGGAGGTCGGGGTTCAGCTCCGACTCCCAGTCGGCCTGCGCCAGTTCGCTGCGCGTCGCGCGAAGCGCGACCGCGTGGTCCGCCACGATCACCGGCTCGAACAGCGTTCGCCGCACCGGCTCTAGCCGCCAGGTCCGAGGCGGCACGAAGCGCCCCCTGTCCGCGTCGGTGATCTCGACCAGCCGAAACTCGCGATCGAACTCGAAGATCCGAACCGCGCGCAGCGAGGTGTCGGGCATCAGCTCGCCGATGTTGACGAAACGCATCCGCTCGACCTTCCCTTTGGCGTCCTTGACCGTGTCCCGGATCCACAGGCCGGAGCGGAACTGCCCGGCGACCGCCCCGCCTATCGCGGACAGCCGCACCTTCTGCGCGAGCTTCTCCGCCTGCGGTGTCAACACCTCGCCCACCACCGCGGTGCCGAGGGCGAACCAGACGCCGACCGCGACGATTGCCGACAGCGCCCGTCGGCGGCCGAGCCCGGCAGCGCGCATCGCGGTGAACTCGGAATGCGCCGCGAACTGCGCAAGCGCGAAGATCGTGCCGATCAGCGCCGCGATCGGCATCACCTCATAGATGCGGCTCGGCAGGCCCAGTGCGACGTAACCGAGCGCGTACTGCAGCTTGTACCCGCCCCGGCCGATGTCATCGAGCTCGTTGACCAGGTCGAAAAACGCGAACAGCGCCAGAAAGCCGAAAAGCACGAAAAGCACCGACGCGACGATCTCGCGCGCCAGATAGCGGCCGATCGTGCTCACGCGCGCGCCCTGCGCCGGAAGATCCGCAGATCGGGCAGTGCGATCCGCCGCCAGAACAGCACGGCCACGCCCAACAGGAACATCGCGTGCACCGACAGCACGCCTGTCACGAAGCCGATGCGCTCCTGCGCCACCCAGGCCTGGCTGACCGAGATCAGGTTGTTGTAGACCACGTAGACGAGCACCGCGACGAACAGATTCACCGAACGCCCCACCCGCGGATTCAGCGACGACAACGGAATCGCGAGCAGCGAAAGCACGATCAGCGACACCGGTATGCCGATGCGCCAGAGCAACTCCGCCTGGTCGCGCGGGCCCCACGACGAGACCAGTTCCATCGTCGATTTGATCTTCGAGGAATCGTCGCGCACGCGGCTGGCCCGCGGCTCCATCCGCAGTCCGTAGCGCTCGAACTCCATCAGCCTGAACGCCGGGCCGGAGCGCTCGCCGTCGTAGCGGCGCCCGCGCTCCAGCACCAGGAAGCGATCACCGTCCGCCTCGGTTTCGATTCGTCCGCCCGCCGCCGCCACGATCACCAGCTGCTCCCCGCGCTGCTGCGTGACGAACACGTTGCGCACGGAGGTCTGGTCCTCGCTGAGCGCCTCGACGAAGAAGACACGATCAGCCGACGCGGATTCACGGAACTGCCCGGCAGCCACCTGAGAGACGTCCTCTCGCTGCTCGAAGCGTCGGGTGTACTCGCTCGTCTGGCGGTTCGCCCACGGGGCCCCCTCGAACGCGGCGACCAGGACCACCAGCAGCACCGGCAGTCCGAAACGCAGGACCGGACGCACCCAGGCCGCCAGGCTGCGTCCGCTGGAGAACCAGATGACCATCTCGGAGTCGCGGTACGCACGCGTGATCGACATCAGCACCGAGATGTACACGGTGAGCACCAGCAGGATCGGCAGCAGGTTGATCGACGCGAAAGCGATCAGCGGAAGCAGGCTGGCGGTGTCGACGGCGCCGCCCGCCGCGCGCCCGAGCATGCGGATCAGTGTGGTCGTCACCATGATCGTGAAAAGCGTCGCGAAGACCACGCCGGAAAGATTGGCGAGGTCGCGGCGAATGGCTTTCTCGAAGATCATCGGACTCGGTGCGGTTTCGTTCGGACGCCCACGGCCCGATGTCGATCCGCAGCGCGGATGATGGCGGTCCGTATAATCGCGCGGATCAATTCGGGAGATGCTGTGATGCGTTTCAGTATAAAGAGTTCTGCCGCCCAGGCGTTGCGCTCGGACTGCGTGATCCTGCCGGTGCTCACCGGGCGAAAACTCACGGCCTCGGGCAGGCTGATCGACGACGGGCTTGCGGGCGCGGTAAGCGCCGCGCTGGGCCGCGGCGACCTGGGCACCAAGGCCGGTGCGACGCAGCTTGTCTACGCGGCATCGGCGAAGTCCGCTCGCGTGCTGCTCGTTTCGCTGGGCAGCGACACCAAGACCGGCCAGAAGGCGTTCATCGAGGCGGTGCGCGGCGCGCTCAGGCATGCGGGCACGATGGCCAAGGGTGACTTCTGCTCGCTGCTGCACGACGTCGAGGTCGACTCGCGCGACCTCGGATGGCGGATTGCCACCCAGGTGACGATCGCGCGCGAACTCGGCTACCGGTTCGAGCAGCTCAGGTCGAAGAAGGACGACCCGTCGCCGCGGCTGGAGCAGCTCGCGTTCCAGGTCGAGCAGGCGCAAGCCGCCTCGGCGCGTCGCACGATCGCCAGGGCCGCGGCGATCGCCAACGGGGTCGACCTCGCCAAGGACCTCGGCAACCTGCCCGGCAACCTGTGCACCCCGACCTACCTCGCCGACACCGCACGCAAGCTCGCGCGCGAGTTCAAGCTGAAGGTCCAGGTGCTCGAGCGCCGCCAGATGGAGGCGCTGAAGATGGGCGCACTGCTCTCGGTCGCCAAGGGATCGGACGAGCCTCCGAAGCTGATCGTCCTCAGGTACGAGGGGGCGGCCGCGAGCAAGGCCCCGGTGGTGCTGGTCGGCAAGGGGATCACCTTCGACACAGGCGGCATTTCGCTCAAGCCCGCCGCGGAGATGGACGAAATGAAGTACGACATGTGCGGCGCCGCGTCGGTGCTCGGCACATTGCGTGCGGTGGCCGAAATGAAACTGCCGATGAACGTCGTCGGCCTGGTGCCGACCTGCGAGAACATGCCCAGCGGCCGCGCGACCCGGCCCGGCGACATCGTGACCAGCATGTCCGGGCAGACGATCGAAGTCCTGAACACCGACGCCGAGGGTCGGCTGATCCTGTGCGACGCGCTGACCTACGCCGAGCGCTTCAAGCCGTCCGCCGTGATCGATATCGCCACGCTCACCGGCGCCTGCGTGATCGCCCTCGGCCATCACAACACCGGCCTGTTCGCGCGCCAGGACAAGCTCGCCTCCGATCTGCTGGAGGCCGGCCGCGCGATGAGCGATCCCTGCTGGCGCATGCCGATGGACGACGAGTATCAGGAACAGCTGAAGTCGCCGTTCGCTGACGTGGCGAACATCGGCGGACGCGCAGCCGGTGCAGTCACTGCGGCCTGCTTCCTGTCGCGCTTCACCAAGGCCTACGACTGGGCGCACCTGGACATCGCGGGCACCGCCTGGCGCTCTGGCGCGAACAAGGGTTCCAGCGGACGTCCGGTGCCGCTGCTGTCCGGGTTCCTGCTGGCGCGCGCGGGAGCGGACGCGTCGTGAGCCGGGAGCGGGCGCACGAGCGGTGACACGCGTCGACTTCCACTTCAACGCGCCGGACAAGCTGCACTACTGCAGCCGGCTGCTGCGCAAGGTCTTTCGCAGCGGACGGCGGGCGGTGGTGCATGCCGACGCGGCCACGATCGCCGATCTCGACCGGCTCCTGTGGACATTCTCGGCGCTGGACTTCATTCCGCACGTCGCGGCAAGCGACCCGCTCGCGGCCAGGACACCGGTGCTGCTCTGCAGCGAGCCCTGCGAGACGCAGGGCATCGACCTGCTGGTCAACCTCTCCCGGTCGACACCGTCATTCTTCAGCCGTTTCGAGCGGCTGATCGAGGTGGTCGGCGCCGACGAGGACGACCGCGCGAGCGCGCGCGAACGCTGGCGCTTCTACAAGGATCGCGGCTATGCTGTGGAGAGCTTCGATCTGGCGGCCCAATGAGCACTCCGCACAACCCCACCGGCAGCGATGCGTCGCAGGGCGTGGACGCGGATGAAGCGATCCCCACGCTCAGCGACATCGTCCACCTGCCGCGCTACAGCCCGCCCGAACTGCCGCCCACGCTGTCGGACGTCGATTGGGCGGCGCTGACCCAGCGCATCCAGGACAACGTGCTAGGGCGTCTGATGAGGCGCTCGGAGCTGCTGTTCGGCGCCCAGCTGCGTGCGACGCTGAAGTCGGTGCTCGACCGGACCGCCGAACAGATGTCGGCCGAACTGCAGGTGACGCTTTCGCAGCTGACGCGGGACCTGGTGGCACGCGCCGTGGCAGAAGAGATCACCAAGGTGCACGATGAAATCGCCCGCCGCGAGTCCGGTGCAGGCGATCGCAGCGACCCGGACCCGCTCTTCGGCGACACCGAGCCCGATCGCGATACGACGGGCTAGGCCCCGAGCCACCCTCGCACCCGCGACTGCCGGATGGGCGGCGCGGATATAATTCGCCGCTCGATCAAGCACTTACATGACCATGAACGCCCCCTCCCCCATGAGCGACTCGAACGCGCTCGCCAAGAGCTTCGAGCCCCGGGACATCGAGGCGCGCTGGTACCCGATCTGGGAGTCGCGCGGTCACTTCGACGCCGGCGAGCGCGAAGGCGCGCCGGCCTTCAGCATCCAGCTGCCGCCGCCCAACGTCACCGGCACGCTGCACATGGGGCACGCGTTCAATCAGACGCTGATGGACGCGCTGACCCGCTATCACCGGATGCGTGCAGACAACACGCTGTGGCTGCCCGGCACCGATCACGCGGGCATCGCGACGCAGATGGTGGTCGAACGCCAGCTCGAGGCCAAGGGCGTCTCGCGCCACGACCTCGGCCGCACCGAGTTCGTCGAACGCGTCTGGCAGTGGAAGCAGGAGTCCGGCTCGACGATCACCGGCCAGATGCGCCGGATGGGCGCGTCCACCGACTGGTCGCTCGAGTACTTCACGATGGACCCCTCGCTGTCCGAGGTGGTCAAGGAAGTGTTCGTCCGCCTCCACGAGCAGGGTCTCATCTATCGCGGCAAGCGCCTGGTCAACTGGGACCCCAAGCTGCTGACGGCGGTGTCGGACCTCGAAGTGGTCAGCGAAGAGGAGGACGGCAAGCTCTGGGAGATCCGCTACCCGCTGGCCGACGCGAGCGGGCACCTGACCGTGGCGACCACTCGCCCAGAAACGATGCTGGGCGACACCGCGGTGATGGTGCACCCGGAGGACGAGCGCTACGCGCACCTGGTCGGGAAATCCGTCCGCCTGCCGCTCACCGGCGACGCGGACCCGCTGGATCCCGCGCAATGGCGCGAGATTCCGGTCATCGCTGACGACTACGTCGACCGCGAGTTCGGCACCGGCGTGGTCAAGGTCACTCCGGCGCACGACTTCAACGACTACGCGGTCGGCCAGCGCCACGGGCTGCCGGTGATCGGCGTGCTCACGCTGGACGCCCATCTCAACGAGAACGCGCCGCCCCGATACCGCGGCCAGGATCGCTTCGAGGCGCGCGCGAAGGTCGTCGCCGACCTCGAGTCGCTCGGCCTGCTCGCGGCGACCAAGCCGCACCGGATGGTCGTGCCGCGCGGAGACCGCACCAACGCGGTGATCGAGCCGATGCTCACCGACCAGTGGTTCGTCGCGATGAGCAAGCCGGCGCCGCAGGGAGCCCTGTTCCCCGGCAAGAGCATCGCGGACAAGGCGCTGGAGGTCGTGGCCGACGGGTCGATCCGCTTCGTTCCCGAGAACTGGACCACGACCTACAACCACTGGCTCGAGAACATCCAGGACTGGTGCATCTCGCGCCAGCTGTGGTGGGGGCACCAGATCCCGGCCTGGTACAAGGCCGACGCGCAGGGACGGCCGGTGCACGACGGCACCGTGTTCGTCGCGCGCAGCGAGGAGGAGGCAACCACCAACGCCGCCGCCGCAGGCTACGCCGGCGCGCTGGTCCGCGACGAGGACGTGCTCGACACCTGGTTCTCGTCGGCGCTGGTGCCGTTTTCCACGCTTGTCGATCCGGGCGAGGTGTTTCGCGACGACAGGCCCAATCTGCGCCCCGAACTCGCGCAGTACCTGCCGTCGTCGGTGCTGGTCACCGGCTTCGACATCATCTTCTTCTGGGTCGCCCGGATGGTGATGATGACCGTGCACTTCACCGGCACGGTGCCGTTTCGCGACGTCTACGTTCACGCGCTGGTGCGCGACGCCGACGGCCAGAAGATGTCCAAGAGCAAGGGCAACACGCTCGACCCGATCGACCTGATTGATGGAATCGCGCTCGACGCCCTCGTCGAGAAGCGGACCTTCGGGCTGATGAACCCGAAGCAGGCCGAGTCGATCGCCAAGCGCACGCGCCGGGACTACCCCGAAGGCATCCCGGCCTTCGGCACCGACGCGCTGCGCTTCACCTTCGCGTCGCTCGCCAGCCCGGGCCGCAACATCAACTTCGAGCTGAACCGCTGCGAGGGCTATCGCAACTTCTGCAACAAGCTGTGGAACGCCACGCGCTTCGTGCTGATGAACTGCGAGGGCCAGAGCGTCGACGCGATGGGTTTCGCGCCGCACACCGCGGACCAGTGCGTGCCCGGCGGCTACATGCATTTCACTGCGGCCGATCGCTGGATCAGCTCGCAGCTGCAGCGGGTCGAGGCCGAGGTCGAGCGCCAGTACGGCGAGTACCGGTTCGACCACGTCGCGCGCGCAATCTACGAGTTCGTCTGGAACGAATACTGCGACTGGTACCTGGAGCTCGCGAAGGTGCAATTGCAGGGCGACGACGAGGCGGTGAAGCGCGGCACGCGACGCACGCTGATCCGCGTGCTGGAGGCGACGCTGCGCCTGGCGCACCCGATCGTCCCGTTCATCACCGAAGAGCTATGGCAGAAGGTCGCGCCGCTCGCGCAGCGCTACGGCGAGCGCGGCGAGCAGCGCCTGCAGGGCGAGGAGCTGGCGCAGGCCCTCGAAGAGCGGCGCCACTCGATCATGACGCAGCGCTTTCCGCAGCCCGAGCCGGGCAAGATCGACGAGGCCTCCGAGGCCTGGGTCGCCCAGGTCAAGGCGATGGTCGACGCCTGCCGTGCGCTGCGCGGAGAGATGGGCATTTCGCCGGCCCAGCGCCTGCCATTGGTCGCCGCCGGCGACGAAAACAGCCTGCGCGTCATCGCACCCTACCTGCAGGCACTGGCCAAGCTGTCGGCGGTCGAGGTCGCCGCGACGCTTCCCGCCGGTTCGGTCGCCCCGGTTCAGATCGTCGCCGACACGCACCTGATGCTCAAGGTCGAGATCGACGTCGCGGCCGAGCGCGAGCGCCTCGGCAAGGAAATCACCCGCCTCGAGGGCGAGATGCGCAAGGCGCAGGGCAAGCTCGAGAACGCGAGCTTCGTGGAACGGGCGCCGGCTGCCGTCGTCGCCCAGGAGCGCGAGCGCCTTGCCGGTTTCGCCGACTCGGTGCAACGGCTGCGCGAACAAATCGGCAGGCTGTGAGCCGATGAGCCTCGAGGTCTGGCTGACCTTTTTCGCGGCCTCGTGGCTGATCAGCCTGTCGCCCGGACCCGGCGCGGTCTATGCGATGAGTTGCGGCCTGAACCACGGGTTCTGGCGCGGCTACGCGGGCACGATCGGTCTGATCGCCGGGATCATGACCCTGCTGGCCGTCGTATCGGTCGGCCTGGGCGCGCTGGTCGCCGCATCGGTCACCGCGTTCCAGCTCGTCAAGTGGTGCGGCGTCGCCTACCTGGTCTACATCGGCGTGCAACAGTGGCGCAGCGCAGGGCGCCGCCTCGAAGGCCCGGGCGCAAAGGCACGCCTGCCGTTGCGCACGCTGGTGGCGCGCGGCTTTGCCCTGAACGCCACCAACCCCAAGGGCGCGCTGTTCATGCTCGCGGTCGTGCCGCAGTTCGTCGATCCGTCAGCGCCGCTCGCGCCGCAGTATCTCCTGATCGCGGCGACGCTCGGATTCACCGATGTGGTCGTGATGGCGGGATACACGATGTTCGCGGCGAAGGTGCTGGCCGCGCTGCGCGATCCGAAGCACCTGGTCGCGTTGAACCGGTTGTTCGGCGGCCTGTTCGTCGGCGCCGCTTTCCTGCTGGCCACCTGGAAGCGCGGGTCCTGATGGCGGCGCCGGCCGGTGCGCGCCCGCACTCTTGAGTTCGTCTAGCCGGCGCTCGAAAAACCGCCATCGACCGTCATCACCGTGCCCGTCATGAACCGCGCCGCATCCGAGCACAGGAACAGGATCGGATCGGCGATCTCGTCGGGCTGCCCCCAGCGTCCGAACGGCACGCGCGCCATGATCGCGGCGTTGCGGGCCTCGTCCTCGCGCGCCCCGCGCGAGAGGTTCGTCACCACCCATCCGGGCGCCACCGCGTTCACGCGGATGCCGTCGGCCGCGTAGGCGCAGGCGAGCGACATCGTCAGGTTGCGCACCGCGCCCTTGGAGGTCGAGTAGGCCGGCTGGCGCGGCCCGCCGAAGTAGGACATCACCGATGCGATGAAGACGATCGCGCCGCCGCTCCTCTTGAGCAGCGGCCGCGCGGCCGCGCACACCCGCATGCCGCCGGAGACGTTGACGTCGAGCACCTGGTCGAACACGTCGGGGTCGTGCTCGGCGTCGCGCCGGATCGTGCCCGCGCTGTTGACCACGTAGTCGAGCGCAGGCAGTCCGCCGATCAGCGCATCGACCGCGACGCGGTCGGTCACGTCGAGCGGCTCGATCTCGATGCCCTCGAAGCTCGCGTGCGCGCGCGCGTGCGCCAGTTCGTCGACGGTCAGCCCGCAGGCGATCACGCGCGCGCCCGCCCTGCGGAACGCCACGCTGGCCGCACCGCCGATGCCCGACACCCCGCCCGTGACCAGCACCGTCTTGCCGGTGAAATCGAATCTGAAGTTCATCGCGCCCTCCTCTAAACACCTGGCGCCGCGGCTTCGGCACATCGGCTCTCGCGCACGCGCCCCGTCTCACTCGCTCTTGTGTCGCAGCGACGATATTCCACCCGCGCCCACCATCAGCGCTACCCCCCAGAATAGCGGGGCGAACGTCAGCGCCCCCGACAGGAAGGTCGACATCAGGCTGCCGAGGCTGCCGAACAGCGTCGGCAGCACCGCCTGGGTGCCGTTGATCATCGTCATCCGCAGGCCCACCGCCTCGCCGACCCGCCCGGGCGGCACGACCCGGTGAAGCAGCGACATCACCGCGGGCTGCCCGATGCCCAGTCCCAGACCGAGCACGAATGCGAGCGCGACCAGGCCGTAGTGGCTCCCCACCAGCGGGAAGACGAGGTAGACCATCGCGGCCACCACCTGCACCACGCCGATCATCTGCCACTCGGTGATCCGGCCGATGAACAAGGGCATCGCGACCCGCACGACGAAGGTCGCTGCGGAGAACGCTGCGAGCACGAACCCGATCTCGCTGGCCGACAGTCCGATCTTGGAGCCCTGCACCGGCACCAGGAACATCAGTACGTCCCACGCGCTGGAGATCATGACGACGGCGACGTACATCCGGCGCAGCTCCGGCGTGCGCAGCAGATCGAAGACCCTGGAGTTCGGCGGGCGCACGCCCTGCCCGATCATCGTTTTGCCGTCGAAGCGCCAGTGCCACTTGAGCAGTGCGAAGGCGGCGGCGATGAGCAGCGTCGACAGCGCGAACGAGCCGCCGAAGGACGCGCCGGGTCCGGCGTGGTCGATCAGATAGCCCGCGCTGATCGGCCCGAAGAACCCCGAGACCGAGAAGCCCACTGCCAGGACACCGAAATTGCGCATTCTGTCCGGCCCGTCGGCGAGCTCGCCGGTCAGCTTCTGGACGCTCATGTGGAACAGCAGGAAACCGACGCCGCCCAGGACGCTGTTGGCGTAGAGCGCCGGCATCGCCGTCCAGATTGCCGGAATCACGAATGCGACGCCCAGCGTCGACGCGCCCAGCAGCATCGGCACGCGCGTGCCGACGCGGTCGATCCAGCGCCCGAGGGTGACCGAGAGCAGCATCGGCAGCAGCGCGTACAGCGACAGCAGCAGGCCGACCACATAGGTCGGCGCCATCAGTTTGATCGCGGCGAGCGACACGGTCATGCGGCTCGCGGTGAACGCGGTATGGCTGATCACCGCCAGGCACACCACCGCGAACAGGGACGGCGCCCCCGATCCGCCCCTCAATGCCAGGGAGAGTCGAATTTCCGGATGTCCGCGGCGGCTACGCGCGCTCGGCGACCCAGCCCTGCACGGCCGCCAGCGCCTTGGGCAGACCCGCCGGATCGGTGCCGCCGGCCTGCGCCATGTCGGGCCGTCCGCCGCCCTTGCCGCCGACCTGCTGCGCGACGAAATTCACCAGCTCGCCGGCCTTGACCTTCGATGTCGCGTCGCTGGTGACGCCGGCGATCAGGCTCACCTTGGACCCGTCGACCGCGGCGAGCACGATCGCGGCGGACTTCAGCTTGTCCTTGAGCTTGTCCATCGTCTCGCGCAGCGTCTTCACGTCGGCGCCTTCCAGCATGGCCGCGAGCACCTTGATGCCCTTGACGTCGATCGCCTGCGCCGCGAGGTCCTCGCCCTGCGAGGACGCCATCTTCGACTTCAGCCGCGCCAGCTCCTTCTCGAGCGACTTCACCGTATCGAGCACCTGCTCGATCTTCTGCGTCAGCTCGCTCGCCGGCGCCTTGACCGCGGCAGCGGCCTCCGCGAGGCTCGCCGACAGCCGCTGGACCCAGGCCAGCGCGTTCTCGCCGGTGACCGCCTCGACCCTGCGGATTCCGGCCGCGACGCCGCCCTCGCCGACGATCTTGAACAGCCCGATGTCGCCGGTGCGCGCCACGTGCGTGCCACCGCACAGTTCGCGCGAGAAACCGATGTCGAGCACGCGCACCGTCTCGCCGTACTTCTCGCCGAACAGCGCCATCGCACCGCCCTTGACCGCGTCGTCGAACGCCATCACCTGCGCTTGCGTCGCGGCGTTGGCGAGGATCTCGCGGTTGACGATTTCCTCTACGCGCCGGATCTGCTCGGCGGACAGCGGCGCGTCGTGGCTGAAGTCGAATCGCGTCTTTTCCGCGTCGACGAGCGAGCCCTTCTGCTGGACGTGGGCGCCCAGCACCTCACGCAGCGCCTTGTGCATCAGGTGCGTGGCCGAGTGATTGCGCATCGTGCGCGCCCGCCGCACCGCGTCGACCCGCGCGTGGACCTTGTCGCCCACGCGCAGCTCGCCGCGCTCGAGCCTGCCGTGATGCCCGAACACGTCCGCCTGGACCTTCTGCGTGTCGCGCACCTCGAAAAGGATCTCGCCCGTGGTGCCTGCGCCGATCACGCCCGCGTCGCCGATCTGGCCGCCCGACTCCGCGTAGAACGGCGTGGTGTCGAGGACCACCACCGCTTCCTGGCCCGCGGCCACGCGCTCCACCGCGGCACCGCCCTGGTACAGCGCGGTCACGCGCGCGTCGCCGTTGAAGGCGTCATGGCCGATGAATTCGGTGCGTGAACCGTCGTACTGCAGCGACTCTCCCATCCGGAACTTGCCGGCGGCGCGCGCCTGATCCCGCTGGCGCTGCATCGCGACGTCGAAGCCCGACTCGTCCACCATCACGCCGCGCTCGCGGCAGACGTCGGCGGTGAGGTCCAGCGGAAAGCCGTAGGTGTCGTAGAGCTTGAACGCCGTCTCGCCGTCCAGCACCCCGGCGCCGGACGCGAGCGAACTTTCCAGTATCGCCATGCCGTGCTCGAGCGTCTCGCCGAAGCGCTCCTCCTCGAGCCGCAGGACATCGGCGACGCGGACCTTGACCGCGGTCAGCTCCGGGTAGGCGGCCCCCATCGCCACGTCGAGGTCCTCGACCAGCCGGAAGAAGAACGGCTGTTTCTGGCCGAGCTTGTAGCCGTGGCGCAGCGCGCGACGGATGATCCGGCGCAGCACGTAGCCGCGGCCCTCGTTGCCCGGAATGACCCCGTCGACGATCAGGAAGGCGCAGGCACGAATGTGGTCGGCGATCACCCGCAGCGACGGCAGGCTCAGGTCGGCGGTCGCGGTCTCGCGTGCCGCCGCGCGGATCAGGTCCTGGAACAGGTCGATCTCGTAGTTGCTGTGCACGTGCTGCAGCACCGCGGCGAGCCTCTCGAGCCCCATGCCGGTGTCCACGCAGGGCCTGGGCAGCGGCGTCAGCGTGCCCGCCTCGTCGCGCTCGAACTGCATGAACACCAGGTTCCAGATCTCGATGTAACGGTCGCCCTCGGCGTCCGCACTGCCGGGCGGGCCGCCGGCCACGCCCGGGCCGTGGTCGTAGAAAATCTCGGAGCAGGGCCCGCAGGGGCCGGTATCGGCCATCTGCCAGAAATTGTCCGATGCGTAGCGGGCCCCCTTGTTGTCGCCGATGCGCACGATGCGCGCGGCCGGCACGCCGATCTCCTTTTCCCAGATGGCGTGCGCCTCGTCGTCCTCCGAATAGACGGTCACCCACAGCCGCTCCGGGGGCAGCCGGTAGACGTCGGTCAGCAGTTCCCAGGCGTAGCGGATCGCCTCGCGCTTGAAGTAGTCGCCGAACGAGAAGTTGCCGAGCATCTCGAAGAACGTGTGGTGGCGGGCGGTGTAGCCGACGTTCTCCAGGTCGTTGTGCTTGCCGCCGGCGCGCACGCTGCGCTGGGAGGTGGTGGCGCGCTTGTAGGCACGCTGCTCCTTGCCCAGGAAGACTTCCTTGAACTGGACCATGCCGCTGTTGGTGAACAGCAGTGTCGGGTCGTTCGCCGGCACCAGCGGGCTCGACGCAACGATGGCGTGGCCCTTCGATTCGAAGAATCTGAGGAACTTCTCGCGGATCTCGGAAGACTTCATTACAGGGCCAGTGGATTGATTTTTCGGCGGAATTTCGGATTTTACCCAAACCCGACGGGCATTCGGGCGCGCGTCCCCCATCGGGGCAGCCCGACGGCAAATCGTGTAACTTCCCGGAACCGCGCGCCGCCCCCCGGCGGCGCCCCTTGCGAACCACGACGACCCGGCCAACATGACGTCAGCCCTGGAAGGCATCCGCATCCTCGACCTCACCCGCGTGCTCGCCGGCCCATGGTGCGCACAGAACCTCGCCGATCTCGGGGCCGAAGTCATCAAGGTCGAGCGACCCGGCGCCGGCGACGACACCCGCGGGTGGGGCCCGCCGTTCCTGAAAGACCGCGAAGGTCACGACACGAACGACGCCGCGTACTACCTGGCGGCGAACCGCGGCAAGAAGTCGGTCACCATCGACATCAGCACCGAGGCCGGCCAGCGTGCCGTGCGCGGGCTGGCCGCGATCAGCGACGTCGTGCTCGAGAACTACAAGGTCGGCCAGCTGCGACGCTACGGCCTGGACTACGACAGCCTGCGCGCGATCAATCCCGGTCTGGTCTACTGCTCGATCACCGGTTTCGGCCAGACGGGCCCCTGGGCACACCGCCCCGGCTACGACTTCATCATCCAGGCGCTCGGTGGCCTGATGTCGGTCACCGGCGAGGCCGACGACCGTCCGGGCGGCGGTCCGCAGAAAGTCGGCGTCGCGGTCGCCGACCTGATGACCGGGATGTACGCCACGCAGGCCGTGCTGGCGGCGCTCTTCCACAAGCACCGCACCGGCGAGGGCCAGTACATCGACATGGCGCTTCTCGACGTCCAGGTCGCGATGATGGCCAACATGAACACCAACTACCTGACCAGCGGCCAGCCGCCGCGCCGCTGGGGCAACGCCCATCCGAACCTGGTGCCCTACCAGACGTTCAAGGCATCCGACGG
>JAHEDO010000036.1:0-12753 GCA_024641185.1 Burkholderiaceae bacterium
TATCTTCACCGCGGTGTGCACGCGCGAGGTGGTCGCGCCGCCGATCAGCAGCGGGATCTTGCGCATCCGGAAGTACTCATCGCGCTCCATCTCGCGCGCGACGTAGGACATCTCCTCGAGCGACGGCGTGATCAGCCCCGACAGCCCGATGATGTCGGCGCCCTCGACCTTGGCCCGCGCAAGGATCTCCGAGCACGGGACCATCACGCCCATGTTGACCACGTCGAAGTTGTTGCACTGGAGCACGACGGTGACGATGTTCTTGCCGATGTCGTGCACGTCGCCCTTGACCGTGGCGATCACGATTCGGCCCTTGGACGACACGTCCTGGCCCGCCGCGGCCATCTGCGCGCGCTCCTCCTCGATGTAGGGCACCAGATGCGCGACCGCCTGCTTCATCACGCGCGCCGACTTCACCACCTGCGGCAGGAACATGCGCCCGGCGCCGAACAGGTCCCCGACGACGTTCATGCCCTGCATCAGCGGACCCTCGATCACCTCGATCGGACGCCCGCCTCGCGCAGCGACCGCCTGGCGCACCTCTTCGGTGTCCTCGACGACGAAGGTGGTGATGCCGTGGATCAGCGCGTGCGCCAGGCGCTTGTCCACCGGCTCGGCGCGCCACTCGAGGTTCTCCTCTTTCTTCGCGCCGCCCGCCTTCAGCGTCGCGGCGAACTCGATCATCCGCTCGGTCGCGGACTTCGCGGCTTCGGCGTCGAGCGCCATCTGCGCGGCCTCGCGCGACGCGTCGTCGGACGCGGCGGCCAGGCGCGCGCGCTCCGCGGCGAGCGCCGGCTTGCGATCGAGCACGATGTCCTCGACCCGCTCGCGCAGCTCGGGCGCGATCTCGTCGTAGACGCCGACCATCCCGGCGTTGACGATGCCCATCGTCAGGCCCGCGCGGATCGCGTGATACAGGAACACGGTGTGGATCGCCTCGCGCGCCGGGTCGTTGCCGCGGAACGAGAAGCTCACGTTGGACACGCCGCCCGAGACCTTGGCGCCCGGCAGGTTCTCGCGAATCCAGCGGGTCGACTCGATGAAGTCCACCGCGTAGTGATCGTGTTCTTCGATGCCGGTGGCGATCGCGAAGATGTTCGGGTCGAAGATGATGTCCTCGGCCGGAAAACCGACGCGCTCGGTCAGCAGCCGGTACGCGCGCGCGCAGATCTCTGTCTTGCGCGCGAACGTGTCGGCCTGACCCTTCTCGTCGAAGGCCATCACGATCACCGCGGCGCCGTAGCGCCGGCACAGCCTGGCCTGGCGCAGGAACTCGTCCTCGCCCTCCTTCATCGAAATCGAGTTGACGATGCTCTTGCCCTGAACGCACTTCAGACCGGCCTCGATCACGCTCCACTTCGAGCTGTCGATCATGACCGGCACGCGCGCGATGTCGGGCTCGGCGGCGAGCAGGTTCAGGAAGCGCGCCATCGCCGCGGCCGAGTCGAGCATCGCCTCGTCCATGTTCACGTCGATCACCTGCGCGCCGTTTTCGACCTGCTGGCGGGCGACCACGAGCGCCTCGTCGTACTGGCCGGCGAGGATCAGCCGCGCGAACGCCTTGCTGCCGGTGACGTTGGTGCGCTCGCCCACGTTCACGAAGAGAGACGTGTCGTCGACGTTGAACGGCTCCAGCCCCGACAGGCGCAGCGCACCCGGGCGCTGCGGCACACGGCGCGGCGCCAGCGTGCCGATCGCGGCGGCGATCGCGGCGATGTGCTCGGGAGTGGTGCCGCAGCAGCCGCCCGCGACGTTGACGAAACCGGCCTGCGCGAAATCCTTCAGCAGGGATGACGTGACCTCGGGCGTCTCGTCGAAGCCTGTGTCCGACATCGGGTTCGGCAGCCCGGCGTTCGGGTAGACGCACACGAAAGTGTCGGCCTTGCTGGAGATTTCCTCGACATAAGGCCGCATCAGCGCCGCGCCCAGTGCGCAGTTCAGGCCGATCGTCAGCGGCCGGACGTGACGCACCGAGTTCCAGAACGCTTCGACCGTCTGGCCCGACAGGATGCGGCCCGACGCGTCGGTGACGGTGCCGGAAATCATCACCGGCAGCCGATCCAGGCCGCGCGCTTGCCGTTCGTCCTGGAGTTCCTCGACCGCGAAGATCGCGGCCTTCGCGTTCAGCGTGTCGAAGATCGTCTCGACCAGCAGCAGGTCGACGCCGCCCTCGATCAGCGCACGCGCCTGCTCGTGGTACGCGGCGCGCAGTTCGTCGAACGTCACGTTGCGCGCGCCCGGGTCGTTGACGTCCGGCGAGATCGACGCGGTCTTCGGCTGAGGGCCCAGTGCGCCGGCCACGAAGCGGGGCCGCTCCGGGGTCGAGTGACGCTCGCAGGCTTCGCGCGCGAGCCTCGCGGACGCCAGGTTCATCTCGTAGGCGATGCCCGAGAGCTTGTAGTCGGCCTGCGCGATCGAGGTCGCGCCGAAGGTGTTCGTCTCGACGATGTCGGCGCCTGCCGCGAGGTAGGCGTCGTGAATCTCGGCAATGATCTCCGGCTGCGTCAGCGAGAGCAGCTCGTTGTTGCCCTTCAGATCCCAGGCGAAATCGGCGAAGCGCTCGCCGCGGTACTGCTCTTCGGTCAGGCGGTAGCGCTGGATCATCGTGCCCATCGCGCCGTCGAGGATCAGGATCCGTCGGGCGAGAAGGTCACGAAGGCGCTGTTCGGTGGTCATGGCGGTTGTTGCGGGCGTCGGCTTTTCGGGAGCGAGCCGGCCATTCTATCGAGGTCGGAGAAAAATCACCGGGAGAGCGAAGCGGGTGAAGCCCCGACTTGCGGCCTGAACCGATCGCCGGCGCACGGGTGTCGGTGATTCGCAGCCCGGGTTCGGAGGTGGGCAGCACGGCAGGTTCGAGCCTGCGCGATCCACGCGGACCGTCCGAAATCAGCGCTGGCAGGCCCTCAGCAGGGCCTCAGCCTCGCGCCAATCGCGGGAACTGGAGCCCTCGGTGAACCAGGCAAGTATCGGGCCAAGCAGCGCTTGCGCGTCCGCGGGCTTGCCCCTGAGAAGCAGCAGCCGGGCGAAACTGGTGGCCGTCCTGAGCGCCAGCGATTTGGCCGACTGGCTCTGGGCGATTTGCAGCGATTCTCTGAACAATGCATCGGCCTGCTCCGGCACGTCGAGTCGACCGTGCTGAAGCGCCAATTCACCGCGAAGCCGCAGCAGCTCTGCACGCCAGTGATTCGCGCCGCAGCGCTCGCCGATCGATAGGGCGCTTGCCACCGCGTCCGCCGCGTCGGCAGTTCGTCCGGCACGAGTGCATGCATCTGCCAGCAGAGGGAGACACATGAGGTGCCTGGTCACCGCACGGATCGCGACGAACCACGCGATCGCGTTTCGCATGTCCGCAAGGCCCGCTTCCTCGTCGCCTTCAGTGAATTTTGCCCAACCGAGATACACGGCTCCAGCTGTCTTCAGATAGTCGAGGTCGTGCTCGTTCGCAAGCGCGATCAATTGTCCGGCCGAGGTCATCACCGGCCCGGTCTCTCCGCGCAGGACATGCAGGTGGCTTTGGGCCTCGACAACGATGGCGAGGTAGAACGGATTCCGCAGTCTCTGCGCGAACGCCATCGCGTCGGCGATTCGGTCGATTGCCTGGTCGGGATAGCCCAGGAACCATAGGGAAAATGCATCCTGTGTGAAGCGGTAGATTCTGGAATCGACGCTGGGGGCAGGGCTGGCTCCACCAAGCCGGATGAGCTCGAGATCGCCGGCGCCGAGGGCTAATTCCGCCCGGGCCGCGAGGAAGTCGCCGGTGAAGAAGCGCGAGACGCCGCTGTGCACTCGCGCATGCAAGATGGATTCGGCCGTGCCCATGCGTGTGGCCAGCGCAAGCAGCTCGCCCGCGGTCTCGCGAGCCCCGATGAAATCACCGCTGTGCTGGCGCACGGAATGCAGTCCACGCAGTGCGGCGAAGTGATCCTCGATGCTGTCGAGCCGGCGCGCAAGATCGATGGCACGCATCAGCACGGCCTCCTGCTTTGGCGAGGCGAAGCCTTCGATGGCGGTGAGTGGCGGACCCAGTTGGAGCAGAAGTGCGAGCTCGCGGCGCGCGCGCTCGGGCGTGTCGGGTAGCGCACCGACCAGTTCGATCGCCCTGCCGAGCAGTTCGGCGGCATCCTTGCTCGCGAACAGTCGCAAAGCATTCGCCCCGGCCTGTTCCAGGTACGTTGCGGCGCGCAGTCGGTCGCCGCCCCGCTCGAAATGGAACGCGAGTTCCGCCGCCGCCTCAGCGCTGCACGAACCTTGGTTGCGCTCCAGACTGTTGCCGATATCGAGGTGATATTTCGCCCTTCTGCGGGGCGTCAGTCGCTTGTACAGTACTTCGACGTAAAGGTGATGCTGAAACTCGTAGCGCGCCTCTGCAGTGCCGTCGGGCCACTTGATTTCTCCTCTCCGGCGCAGAAACCGATGTTGTCGGGCGAGGCGCTCGCAGCGCTCTTCCACGAGCAAGGGATCCGCCTCGGCGGCCGCGGCGACGACCCCCGGTGCGAATCCGAACCCCGCGACGCTGCAAGCCTCGAGCAAGCGTTGATCCTCGGGCTCGAGTTGCTCGCACTGCCAATCGATCAGATTCTTCAGACTCTCAGGGACACCGACATCGAAGTCTTCGCGATCATTGCGTAACGCCCAGCGTCCGCCTTCCTGTGTAACGAGGTTCTGCTCGACCAGATGCTCGACCATCTTGACGATGAACAATGGATGCCCGTCAGTGCGCCTCGTCAGCAGGGGAGCCACGCGCGCAGGCAGGCCGGGAAGTCGACCCGCGAGATAGGCCGCCACGTCGTTCTCGCCGAGGGGCCCCAGCGCCAGGTCCCTGCAAAGCCCCCGGGCGCCAAGATTGGCGTGGATTCGCGCCATCGTCTCGTTCGAGCCGAGGTCGGACCGGAACGTGCCGATCACCAGAAGCCGCGCAGCCTCGGGGCGCCTCGCGAGATACTCGATGAGTTCCAGCGTGGACTCGTCGGCCCAATGGATGTCTTCGAGCCAAAGCAGCAGCGGTAGTTCCGCTGCCATGGTCTCGAACGCCAGTGCTGTCTCTCGCAGGATTCGCTCGTGACTGGCTTTCCCCGCCAGTCGACGCGGGCCGGCGCGCGCCGGGCAAATGCGCTCAAACCAGCTCGGCGCCACTCGGGCGAGGCATTCCGCTACGTGGTCGCCGCGCGGCCCCTTGAACAGGCCCTCGAGCGCCTCGAAGATCGGCAGGTAGGGCTCCCTTGCGCCGTAATGCTCGGCGCAGCGGCCGATTGCGGACTGCGCGCCACCCGTCGCTTCTGCGATTCGTGCAAAGGCTCCGACGAGGGCAGTCTTGCCGATACCCGGCGCCCCGGTGACGAAGCCGATGCAGCGATTCGCGGCCCTCGCCGCACCGAGCCATTGATGCAGGGTACGCAACTCCGCTTCGCGGCCGAACAAGCGCGTGGCGAGCGACCCGCGACCGGGCGGTTCGGGTAGGCCGTGCGCCGCGGATTCCGGAACGTGCGGATGCGTCGCCTCATGCAGTTCGATATTTCCAATGTACCGGTAGCCGCGTCCATGCACGGTCTCGATGAAGTGCGGGGCCCTGGCGTCGTCGCCAAGAGCCTCGCGCAGTTGCTGGACGACCTGCTTGACCTGGCTCTCGGTGACGTACACACCCGGCCAGATCGCGTTCAGGAGGTCTTCTTTCGTCAGCAGTTGGCTCGGATGCGTCACGAGGTGGCGGAGCATCGCGAACGACTTCCGAGTCAGGCGGCACTCCTCACTCCCGCGCCACAAGCGCTCGTTTGGGAGGTCGAGTCGGAATTCAGCAGGCATGTAATTGGTTTGGCCAGTGCAGTGAGAACCGACGCGCGTGAGGTCTCAAGGAACGCGTGCGCTCCAAGATACCAAAACAAGACCGTTTTCAGACGACTCTTTCGAGGCCTCTTGATACAAATAGTGCGATGTACGAACGAGGGAGCTTCGGCCAAAGCGATTTCCGCAATGGCCGCAACCGCCTCTGAGGCTGTACCCCGTCTGGCCACGGCGGTAACCGCGCTGACGACACGCATTGCGCGCCTCGCCTGACCACGTGCCGCGTCAGGCCCCGCAGCGAGAGAAAGGAGTGCTCATGAGAAATACTCTCTTCATCGCAGGCGCGATGTTCACCCTCGCGCTGACCGCCCTGCCCGCCCTGCCCGCGGCGGCTGAGGACGATCCGAACGCAGTGGACTGCTTCTTCGCGGAGAATCGCGACGACCCGCTGTGCCGCAAGACGGCCTTGATTGCCGCAGCGCCTGCATCCGCACCTGTATCCACGCCTCTGAAGAAGTACGCCGCCTCGCAAGAAGATAACGCGAGCGTGGACTGCTTCTTTTCGGAGAATCGCCAAGATCCGCTTTGCAGCGAGACGCGCTAGAACTGCAGGCGAGCGCGGTAGAACATCAGGGTGTCACCGAACCTGCCAACGGCCCCGATTCGCCGCCTCAGGTAGCGGTCGCGCCTCGCCCGTCACTGCCTGACGGCTTTCGCGCCAACTCAGCGTAGTCCATGTCGCTGTGGGTGATGTGGCCACCGTTACGCCGAGCACATTTGAGGTTGTCGTCACGACGACCGCGGAGCGCAGCGGACGGGCCCAAGGGCCCGGTGCGCAATGCGTGCCCGACGCCAGCGTACCGGGCCCCGGAACCCTGCGGGCGCGACGGTTCCAATGACGCGACTCGCGCAATCCGCGTGACAGGCGTGGCCGCCCTATGTATTCTGTATACAGAACACGAACCGAGCCGCCCGAGACAGATCGGATGACCGCCAGCCTCGACCGCCTGCAGCCCAGCCCCGACCTCGTCGACCAGGTCTACCGGGCGCTGCTCGACGCGATCAACGCCGGCGCGCTGCCACCCGGCGAGCGACTGACCCAGGAAGACATCGCGCAGCGCCTCGCGGTGTCGCGCCAGCCGGTGCTGCAGGCGCTGCGACTGCTGAAGAAGGACGGCCTGGTGCTCGATGCGCCCGGCCGCGGGCTGGTGGTGGCGCCGCTGGACCCCGCGTCGATCGCGCAGGTCTATCAGGTGCGCGGCGTGCTGGACGCGCTGGCGGCGCGGCTCGCCGCACAGCGCGGCTACAGGATGCCGGCGCGCATGATCGAACTGGGCCGCAAGGCCGCCCGCGGGCGCAACATCGACGCGATGGTCGAGGCCGACCTCGCGTTCCACACCGCGATCTACGAAGCCTCGGGCAACCCGCTGATCGAGCAGAGCGCGCAGCTGCACTGGCGTCATCTTCGCCGCGTGATGGGCGCGGTGCTGCAGACCACGCCACAGCGCGAGACGCTCTGGGACGAACACCAGGCGATCGCGGACGCGATCGCCGCCGGCGACGCCGACGAAGCCGCCGCCCTGATCGACGACCACAGTCGCCACGCGAGCCGCACGCTCACCGCGCGGCTCGAGGACGTCCTACACCCGCACGCCCAGGAGGAGCAGGCATGAAACTCACCCCCGAACAACTCGCGCAGTTCGACCGCGACGGCTACCTCTTCTTCCCCGGCCTGTTCACGCCGAAGGAGACCAAGGTGCTCAACGACGCGGTGCCCGCGCTGTACGCGCGCCGCGAGGCCTACAACGTGCGCGAACGCGGCTCGGACGCGGTGCGCACCAACTTCGCCGCGCACCTGTACAGCGAGCCCTTCGCCAGGCTCGCACGCCACCCGCGGATGATCGAGCCGGTCGAGGAACTGTTCGGCGAGAAGCTCTACATGCACCAGTTCAAGATCAACGGGAAGATGGCCTTCGAGGGCGACGTCTGGCAGTGGCACCAGGACTACGGCACCTGGCTCAACGACGACCTGATGCCGACCGAGCGCGCGATGAACGTCGCGATCTTCCTCGACGACGTGAACCAGTTCAACGGCCCGCTGATGTTCATCCCGGGCAGCCACAAGAAGGGCGTGGTCGACGCGAAGCACGACGTCAGCACGACCAGCTACCCGCTGTGGACGGTGGGCAACGACCTGATCCGCGAGCTGGTCGAGCGCGCCGGCGGCAAGAACGGTGGCCTGGTGTCGCCGCAGGGGCCGGCCGGCTCGATGATCCTGTTCCACTCGTGCCTGCTGCACGCGTCGACGAGCAACCTGTCGCCGTGGAACCGGGTCAGCGTGTACCTCAGCCTGTGCGCGGTCAGCAATCACGTGCGCCGCTTCAAGCGCCCGGAGTACATCGCGCATCGCGATTTCACCGCGATCGAGTGCCTGCCCGACGACTGCCTGCTCGCCGACTATCCGGTGGATCTCCCCTGGAAGGACGGCATGCCGGCCAGCGCGCTGGTCACCTCGGAAGCAACGCTGAAGGAAGCCGCCTGAACATGAACCTCTACAGCAAACTCCAGCAACGCGCCGCCGACGGCCGTCCGGTGCGCGTCGGCCTGATCGGCGCCGGCAAGTTCGGCTCGATGTACCTCGCGCAGATCCCGCGCACGCCTGGCGTGCAGCTGGTGGGCATCGCCGACCTGTCGCCGGACGCGGCGCGCGCGAACCTCGCGCGCGTCGGCTGGGAGGCAGAGCGCACGCGCGCCGCGTCGCTCGACGACGCGCTGAAGACCGGCGCGACGCACGTCGGCGACGACTGGCAGGCGCTGGTGCGCCATCCGGCGATCGACGTGGTGGTCGAGTGCACCGGCAATCCGATCGCGGCGGTGGAGCACTGCCTGGAGGCTTTCTCGCAACGCAAGCACGTGGTCAACGTGACCGTCGAGGCCGACGCGTTCTGCGGCCCGCTGCTCGCGCGCCGGGCGGCCGAGGCCGGCGTCGTGTACTCGCTGGCCTTCGGCGACCAGCCGGCGCTGATCTGCGACCTGGTCGACTGGGCGCGCGCATGCGGCTTTCCGGTCGTGGCGGCCGGCCGTGGCCACAAGTGGCTGCCGCACTTCTGCGAGTCCACGCCCGACACGGTCTGGGACAACTGGGGACTGACCCCCGAGCAGGCGGCGCGCGGCGGGCTGAACCCGAAGATGTTCAACAGCTTCCTCGACGGCTCCAAGCCGTCGATCGAGTCCACCGCGGTGGCCAACGCGACCGGTCTGGGCGTGCCGAGCAACGGCCTGCTCTACCCGCCGGCCAGCGTCGAGGACATTCCGTTCGTGACCCGACCCGTCTCCGAGGGCGGCGTGCTCGAGCGCAAGGGAATGGTCGAGGTGATCTCGTCGCTGGAGGCCGACGGCCGGGTCATCCCCTACGACATCCGGATGGGCGTGTGGGTCACCGTCGAGGGCGAGACCGAGTACATCCGGAACTGCTTCGAGGAATACAAGGCGCACACCGACCCGAGCGGGCGCTACTTCACGCTGTACAAGCGCTGGCACCTGATCGGGCTGGAGGTGGGCGTGTCCGTGGCCAGTGTCGCGCTGCGCGGCGAGCCCACCGGCGCGGCCACCTGCTGGAACGCCGACGTGGTGGCCACGGCCAAGCGCGACTTGCGTGCCGGCGAGATGCTCGACGGCGAAGGCGGTTACACCGTCTGGGGCAAATTGCTGCCGGCCGCGACCTCGGTCGCGACGGGCGGACTGCCGCTGGGGCTGGCGCACAACGTGAAACTGGTGCGCCCGGTGAAGAAAGGCCAGAGCCTGTCGTGGGCAGACGTCGAGATGGAAACCACGACGCACGCATACCGCACGCGAAAGGCGATGGAGCAGATGTTCGCCGCTCCGGCGCGCCGGGCAGCCTGAATACTGCCGCCGGCGAGCATCCGGCGGCCTTCGCAACCCCGGCGGCGTCGAACGCCGCCCACCGGAGCATTCGATGCATCCACCTTCCCTCGCCCGCGCGGCAAAGGTCGCGCTCGGCGCCCTGCTGATCGCGTCGTTCGCGGCGCTCGCCCTGGTCGCGCCGCCACCCGCGCACGCGCAGTCCGCCGATGCGTTCACGCCGCTGCTGACGGGCGCGCACCGAACTGCGCGCAACGTCGCGCGCGACCGGTATCGCCACCCTGCCGAGACATTGGCCTTTTTCGGGATCCGTGAAGACAGCAGGGTCGTCGAGATCCTTCCGGGAAGTTCCGGCTACTACATGGAGATCCTCGCGCCCTATCTGCGCGACAAGGGACAGTACGTCGCGGCGAGCCGCGACGCGCAGGCGCCGCCGGCCTACGTCGCCGACCACCAGAAGTTGCTCGCGCGGCTCACGGCCGAGCCGCAGTTCTACGACAAGGTGGTCGTGACGCAGTTCGCCGCCGACCGGCACGAGATCGCGCCCGCCGGCAGCGCCGACTTCGTCCTCACCTTCCGAAACCTGCACAACTGGATGGACCGCGACGAGCTCGACGGCGCACTGCGCGCGTTCCACCGCGCGCTGAAACCCGGGGGCGTGCTCGGCGTCGTCGACCACCGCGGACGCACCGACCTGCCGCAGTCCGCGCAGATGAAGACCGGTTACGTCCGCCAGGACGCCGCGATCGAGGCGATCGAGCGCGCAGGCTTCAGGTTCGTCGGCGCCTCGGAGGTCAACGCGAACCCCGCCGACACGAAGGACTACCCCGAAGGGGTCTGGACGCTGCCGCCGACCTTTCGCATGAAGGACAAGGACCGGGCGAAGTACGAGGCGATCGGCGAGAGCGACCGCTTTACGCTCAAGTTCGTCAGGCGTTGAGGGTCGGCCCACGCCATTGCCTGGCGGTATAGTTCCGCTTCGCCCGATTTCGCCGCTGTCCCGCGGGCCAGATGCCGCTCGTCCCAACCAGGAGATCCGCTGTGAGTTACGTGTTCGATCCGCCCGCCGTCGTCGCCGTGCCGGTGACCGGCTCCGAGAGCCGTTTTCCGGTTCATCGCATCTACTGCGTCGGCCGCAACTACGTCGAGCACGCCAAGGAGATGGGCTTCACCGGCCGCGAGCCGCCGTTCTTCTTCATGAAGCCGGCCGACGCGGTCCTCTACGTGCCCGAAGGCGCGACCGGCGAGATGCCGTACCCGTCGGTGACCGCCGACCTGCACCACGAGATCGAACTCGTGGTCGCGATCGGCAAGGGCGGCCGCGACATCAAGGCCGCGGACGCCGCCGGGCACATCTTCGGCTATGCGGTCGGGCTCGACATGACGCGGCGCGACCTGCAGGGCGAGGCCAAGAAGCAGGGCCGGCCCTGGGACGTGGGCAAGAGCTTCGACCACTCGGCGCCGATGGGCCCGATCCGCCCCGCCGCGCAGGCGGGCGACGTGGGCAATGCGGCGATCGCGCTGTCGGTCAACGGCCAGGTGCGCCAGTCGAGCAATGTGTCCAAGCTGATCTGGAACATCGCCGAGACGATCGAGCATCTGTCGCGGCTCTGGGAACTGCGCCCGGGCGACCTGATTTTCTCGGGCACGCCCGAGGGGGTCGGCGCGGTCAAGGCGGGTGACCTGATGGAAGGTTCGGTCGGCGGGGTCGGAGCGCTGAAGGTGAAGGTGGTCTGATCGCCGCGGGGCGGTGACCGGTCGGCGCGGCGGCGCTCGCACGCCGCGCGCCGGTGACCATTTGGTGCGCCGGTGACCATTTGGTGCGCCGGTGACCATTTTGCGCCGGTGACCATTTGGTGCGCCGGCGACCGTTCAGCGCGGCGCCGGCGCCACGGCGCCAGCCTCGACCCGGCCTAACAGCCGCGCCCAACCTTCGTCGACCTCGGCCTGCAGCGCGGCGATCTCCGGCTCGCCGAGGTGGCGGTAGCGGCGCTGCAGCGCCAGATAGTCGCCGACCGGGCGCGTGCGCGTCGCGTGATTCAGCGTGTAGCGGCGGCCGTCCTCGACCTCGTAGAGCGGGAACACGCCGCTCTCCACCGCGAAGCGGGCAGCGCGCAGGCCGCCGTCGTCGGGCAGCCCCCATCCGTCCAGGCAGGGCACCAGCAATGTGATGATCCGCGTGCCGCGCATCGTCATCGCCTTTTCGACCTTGCGCACCAGGTCGGGCAGGTAGCCCGCGCTCGCGGTGGCCACGTAGGGCACCTCGTGCGCGGCCATGATCTCGGTCAGGTTCTTCTTGCGCGAGCTCTTGCCCGCGGGCGTCGAACCGGTGCGCGCGAAATGCGGCGTCGACGACGACTTCTGCGCGCCGGTGTTCATGTAGCCCTCGTTGTCGAGGCAGATGTAGATGAAGTCCTCGTTGCGTTCGGCCGCCGACGACAGGCACTGGAAGCCGATGTCGTAGGTGCCGCCGTCGCCGGCGAACACCACCACCTTCGTGTCGGTCCGGCCCTGAGCGTCGAGCGCGCGTCGCAGACCCGTCGCCGCCGCCGCACTGGACTCCAGCGTGGGCTGGTAGACCGGGATGCGCAGCGACGAGAATGGCTGCGGGCCCGCGATGATCGCCATGCACGAGGGCGGCACCACCGCCATCGTGTCCGGTCCCAGCGCGGCCAGCACATGGCGCACCGACAGCGCTTCGACGCAGCCCGGGCAGGCCGCGTGGCCGGAACAGAACATCGGCGTTTCGGGAATGTCGAGCTTGATCATGTCGTTCACCTGACCCAGAGCGACTCGGGCGCCGGTTCGCCTTGCGCGCCGTCGCTCCAGTGCTCCTGCGCGACGAGTTCGGCGATGCGCTGCGCGGAGACGTTGACGCCGCCCACGCCGGCGAGCAGACCGGTGATTCTCGGCGCGCCCTGCATGCCGTACAGCGCGGCGCGCAGTTCCTGATGCAGCACGCCGCCGCAGCCGGGCGAGTAGTTGCGATCGAGCACCAGCACCTCGGGGACGCCGGCCAGTGCCGCGCGCAGCGCGGCGACCGGCAGGGGCCGATACAGGCGCACCTTGAGCAGCCCCACCGGCAGGCCCGCG
>JAHEDO010000036.1:12763-16866 GCA_024641185.1 Burkholderiaceae bacterium
GCATCGCATCGACGGCCTCTCGAGCGGTACCGCACATGCTGCCCATCGTGACGATCACGGTGCCTGCGCCCTCGCAGCGATAGCGCTCGACGATTCCCCAGCCGCGCCCGGTCAGTCGGTTCCACTCCCGATCCGCGTCGAGCGCGAGCGCCGGCACCCTCGCCATCGCGTCGCCCAGCTCGCGGCGATGCCGGTTGAACATCTCCTGTGTGACGACGTTGCCCCAGGACTCGCCGATCTGCGTGTCGAGCCGGTGCGCCGGCGCGAACGGCGGAAGGTAGGCGTCGACCAGCTCCTGGCGCGGGACCCGCACCGGCTCCAGCGAGTGCGACACGTAGAAGGCGTCGTGGCTGATCATCACCGGCAGCAGTGCGTCCTCGGCGATGCGAAACGCCTGGATCACGGTGTCGAGCGACTCCTGCGGGCTCTCGCTGTAGAACTGGACCCAGCCGGTGTCGCGCTGCGCGAGGCTGTCGGTCTGGTCGGGCCAGAACGCCCACGGCGATGCGACCGTGCGGTTCACGTTGACCATCACGATCGGCGCGCGCGCGCCACTCGCGTAGTGCAGCAGTTCGTGCATCAGCAGCAGGCCCTGCGAGGCGGTCGCGGTGAACACGCGCACGCCTGCCAGCGACGCCGGGATGCACGCGGACATCACCGAGTGCTCCGACTCGGGCGTGATGATCTCGGCGTCGAAGCTGCCGTCGGCGTGGAACTCGGTGAGTTTCTCCAGGATCGGCGTCTGCGGCGTGATCGGGTAGACCGGCACCACCTTCGGACGCGCCAGGCGGGCGGCCCAGGCGACCGCGTGGTTGCCGGTGAGCAGCATCGCCTCTTCTCGGGTCGTGTTCATTTCGCCTCCTCGACCATCTCCATCGACCCGGTCGGGCACTCGCGCACGCAGACGCCGCAGCCCTTGCAGTAGTCGGCGTCGACCGTGTAGCCGCCGGGCACGCGCCCGACCGCGAGGTCCGGGCAGTAGTGATAGCAGTTGTCGCAGAAGATGCAGCTGCCGCAGGAGAAGCACCGTTGCGTCTCGGCGAGCGCCTCTTCGAGCGAGAATCCCAGCTGGACCTCCGCATCGCCGTCGAGCCGCGCGCGGGTGTCGAGACGGCGCTCGGCCGCCCTTGCCGCCTCCGGGTAGTAGAAGGTGGCGATCGTGTCCAGCGGCACGATCCGCTCCGAGGGAACGGCGGCGTGCGTCGGCGGCGCGTCGTGCGTCGGTGGCGCGTCGTGCGTCGGTGGCGCGTCGTGAGTCGGTGGCGCGTCGTGCGCCTGCAGGGCCTGATCGATCGCCAGCGCGGCGCGCTTGCCCATGCCGATCGCCTCTGTCACGAAACGCGCCATGCTGGCCACGTCGCCCCCGGCGAACACGCGAGGCTCGCTGGTGGCCTGCCGGCTGTCGACGTGTACCAGCGCGCCCCGCGTGCGCAGCGCGTCGTCCACCGCGCCGAGGTCGGGGTCCTGACCGATCGAGGACACGATCGCGTCGGCCGCGAGGCGGAATTCGCTGCCGGGGCGGGGCCGCACCGCGAAGGCGCGGCCGTCGGCGGGGGCCTCGAAGTCGACCCGCACGCACTCCAGAACGACGTTCGAGCCGTCGCGGTGCGCGCGCACCAGCATCGACGCGTCGGCGAGCCGCACGCCCTCCTCGATCGCCTCATCGATCTCTTCGCCCTGCGCCGGCATCTGCGCGTGCGCCTCGAGCGCGAGCAGCGTGACCTCGTGGCCCGCGCGTCGGGCGCTGCGCGCGACGTCGATCGCGGCACTGCCCCCGCCGACGACGACCATGCGCCGCCCGAGTGCGGGCGGCGCGCCCGCATTGGCCCGTGCGAGCCAGTCCGCGCCATCGGCGACCCAGGGCTGGTCGTAGTCGAGCTGCGGCAGACGCTTGCTGCGTCGCGCACCGATGGCCAGGTACACCGCGTCGAAGCGTTGACGCAGCCGCGCGAAATCGCCGGCCGACGCGATCGGCTCGCCGCAGCGCACCTCGACGCCGAGGCGCAGCAGCCGAGCGATCTCGCCGTCGAGCACGTCGCGGGGCAACCGATAGGCCGGGATGCCGTCGCGCATCAGTCCGCCCAGACTCGCCGCCGCCTCGAAGATCGTCACCTGGTAGCCGCGCCTGCGCAGGTGGAAGGCCGCCGACAGCCCCGACGGGCCGCCGCCGACGACCGCGACGCGCTGCACGCGCTCGGCGTCTGGGGGCGGGTACTGCCAGTCGTGCGCGAGCGCCAGGTCACCGACGTGGCGCTCGAGCCTGCAGATCGCGAGCGGCTCGTCGAATCCCGCCCGGTTGCACGCCGCCTCGCAGGGGTGATGACAGATGCGTCCCGCAACCGAGGGAAACGGGTTGTTGCGCACCAGCAGCTCCCAGGCGCCGCGGAAGTCGTGGTCGCGGGCACGACCGATCCATTGCGCGATCTCGCCGTCCACCGGGCAGGCGGCGTGGCAGGGCGACGGCGCGGCGATGTGCCTGGGCAGTGCGGCGCGCCATGTTCCGGTCTTGAAGACCGCGGTGGTGCCGGTGGTCCAGGTGGTCGGCGGCAGGGTGTTCGCGTTCATGCGGCGCTCCCCAGAAGCCGCGCGTCCGCCGACCGATAGCCGGTCTCGCAGGCGGCCGCGTTGTCCTCCTTGCGTGCGGGCGCCTGCTCGAAGAGCACCCGCTCCAGCACGTCCAGCGGCGGCGCGCCGATCGCGCGCGCAAGCGCTCCCAGCAGCACCGAATTGACGATGCGTCCGAGGCCGTGGCGCTTGGCCATCGCCAGCCCGTCGACCGGGACCACGCGGTGCCCCGGCAGCGCGCGCGCGAAGTGCTCCGGCGGATGCGCCGAATTGACGACGATCACCGTGTCCGGACCGGCGGCGGCGAGCAGCCGGCCTTCGAGCAGACTGGCGTCGAAGCACAGGATCGCGTCCGCGCGCTCGATGTCGCAGCGAACGCGGATCGGCCGATCGTCGACGCGGATGAACGAGCTGACCGGCGTGCCCCGGCGCGCGCCGCCATAGCTCGCGAAGCTCTGCACCTCTCGGCCCTGGGCAAAGAACGCCATCGTCAGCAGACTGCCGGCCGTCTGTGCGCCCTGTCCCCCGCGCCCCTGGATGATGATCTGCAGCATCGTCTCTGCCCCTCCTGCCCCCGCGCGGCACCGACAGCACCGACGTCGCCCGTGCGGGCGCCAGCGAGGGCACGGCAACCTGGTTTGGCGATCTTAGCGGATTCTGGTACTGCAATGCCAATATTGATTGATCGGCCCCGTTGATCTGGATCAGGCCCGGCCGGTATCGCCCGGCGTCCGCCGCAATGCAGCAATCCGGCGCAACGCAGTGAGCGCTCTCCGGATCCGCTACTCTGCGGATTCGAACATCCGCAACGACCCACGTCATGGCCGACCTGTCGATCCCCACCGCGCCCCTGCACCGCTGGGTCGTCGACCTGTTCCGCGCCGCGGGCTCGAGCGAACGCGAAGCCGCGCTGACCGCCGACCACCTGGTGGGTGCGAATCTCGCCGGTCACGACTCGCACGGCGTCGGGATGGTGCCCCGCTACGTCGACTCGCTGCTGCACGGCGAGCTGCAGCTGAACCAGCGGATCGCCATCGCGCACGAAGCGGGCAGCATCGTGGCCATCGACGGCCGCCGCGGAATGGGCCAGTCGGTCGCGCACCAGGCGATGGAGGTCGCGATCGAGCGCGCGCGCACCTACGGGGTGTGCGTGATGGGGCTGCGCAACTCGCACCATCTCGGACGCGTCGGGCACTGGGCGGAACAGGCGGCGGCCGCCGGGATGGTGTCGATCCACTTCACCAACGCCGTCAGCAGCCCGCCGATGGTCTCGCCATGGGGCGGCGCGCAGGGGCGCTTCTTCACCAATCCGTTCACCGTCGCGATCCCGCGCACCGACGACGAGCCGATCGTGCTCGACTTCGCCACCAGCGCGATCGCGCACGGCAAGGCCCGGGTCGCGTACAACAGGAAGGTCAGGGTGGCGCCGGGCGCCCTGATCGACGCGCAGGGCAGCCCGACCGACGATCCCGCAGTGATGTTCGAGCCGCCCGACGGACCGCACGGCGCGCTGATGCCCTTCGCCAACCACAAGGGCC
>JAHEDO010000246.1 GCA_024641185.1 Burkholderiaceae bacterium
GTCGCAATCGATGCGAGCGCTCAGGCGCGGCTCGATCCCGTCCTGGAGTGCCGCGTCGCGCACCGCTTCCGACGTGTCGAAATCGAACCCCGGCAGCTCGAGCAGATTGCCGAGCACGCGCAGCACCTTCCACGCCGGCCGCGCCTCGCCGAGCGGGCGCACGACGCCGTTGAAGGACTGTGCCAAGCCCTCGCAGTTCACGAAGGTGCCGGAAGTCTCGGTGAACGGCGCGATCGGCAGCAGACAGTCAGCGACGTCGAGCAGTTCCGGCGAACTGAAGCTCGTGAGTGCGATCACGGTGTCGGCGCGCGACAGCGCGGCGCCGGCGACCTGAGGCATGCCGTGGTCCAGCGAAGGCTCGACACCGAGCAGCAGATAGGCGGCAAGCGGCTCGACGACCATCTCGCGGGCGTTGCGTCCGCCCGCTCCGGGCACGGCGCCGGCGAGCGCGCCACCGACGCTGTTCGCGGCTTCGCCGAGGTGGCCGAAGCGCGCACCGGCGACTTCGGCGATTTTCTGCGCGAGCTGCGCGACGATCGCGTAGCGATCACACTGAACCCCGGCGTTGCCCAGCAGCACCGCCTTGCTGGTGCCGGACGAGAGCATCGCCGCGATGCCTCTGGCCTCGTCGCCGGGCACGAACTCGGACAGCGACGCGGGCACCGCCTCGCCCTTGGCCTGCAGCAGCGCGACGAGAATCGCCGCGAGGTACTCGGGCCAACGGCTGGGGGCGACGATGGCCTTCCCCGCCACCGGCATCAGCAGGTCGTCTTCGGCCGCATGCAGCACCGAAACCTGCCCGCCGCGACGCACTGCCTGGCGCACGCGCGCCGCGACCAGCGGATGGTCCTTGCGCAGGAACGAGCCGATCACGAACAGGCGATCAGTGCTGTCGATGTCGGCCACCTTCATGCCGAGCCACGGCGCACCCGCATTGGATGCGTCCAGCGAAAAGTCGCGCTGGCGCAGCCGGTAGTCGACGTTCTCGCTGCCGAGACCGCGCATCACGCGGCCCAGCAGGTGCAGTTCCTCGAGCGTGGCGTGCGGAGAGCCGAGCGCTCCGAGCGCCTGCGCGCCCTTCTCCGCCTTCACTCTGGACAGCGCGTGCGCGGCATAGGCCAGCGCGGTCTGCCAGTCGACCTGCTGCCAGCGGCCGTCCTGCTTGAGCATCGGCGACGTGAGCCTGTCGGGCGAATTCAGCCCCTCGTACGAGAAGCGATCCTTGTCCGAGAGCCAGCAATCGTTGATCGCCTCGTTCTCGTACGGAACGACGCGCATGACGCGGTCGCCCTTGACCTGCACGACGATGTTCGACCCGAGCGCGTCGTGCGGCGCCACCGACCTGCGGCGCACCAGTTCCCAGGTGCGCGCGCTGTAGCGGAAGGGCTTGGACGTCAGCGCTCCGACCGGGCAGATGTCGATCATGTTGCCCGACAGTTCCGAGTCCACGGACTTGCCGACGAAACTCATGATTTCGGCGTGCTCGCCGCGCCCGGCCATCCCGAGCTCCATCTGGCCCGCGATCTCCTGCCCGAAGCGCACGCAACGGGTGCAGTGGATGCAGCGCGTCATTTCCTCGGCGGAGATCAGCGGCCCCACCGACTTGTGGAACACCACGCGCTTGGCCTGGTCGTAGCGCGAGGCCGATCCGCCGTAGCCGACCGCGAGGTCCTGCAACTGGCACTCGCCGCCCTGGTCGCAGATCGGGCAGTCGAGCGGATGGTTGATCAGCAGAAACTCCATCACGCTCTTCTGCGCGTTGACCGCCCTTTCGGACGCGGTCCAGACCTTCATCCCGTTGCTGACGGGCGTCGCGCAGGCCGGCAGCGGTTTGGGCGCCTTTTCAACGTCGACCAGGCACATCCGGCAGTTGGCGGCGATCGAGAGCTTCTTGTGATAGCAGAAGTGCGGAATGTAGATGTCGAGCTTGTTGGCGGCATGCATCACCATGCTGCCCTCGGGCATCTCCACTTTTCTGCCGTCGATTTCGAGTTCAACCATCTGCGGGCTCGGTCGATCCGTGTTCGTTATGTGCGTGCTGGCGCGGCGTTCATGGTTCGGTCGTTCAGACGTAGGCCGGAACCATGCAGGTCTTGTGCTCGATGTGGTACGCGAACTCGTCCCGGTAGTGCTTCAGGAACGCACGCACCGGCATCGCGGCCGCGTCGCCGAGTGCGCAGATCGTGCGCCCCTGGATGCTGTCGGCCACCTGGTCGAGCTTGTCCAGGTCCTCCATGCGACCTTCACCGTGCTCGATCCGATTCACCATCCGGTACAGCCAGCCCGTGCCCTCGCGACAGGGCGTGCACTGGCCGCAACTCTCTTCGTAGTAGAAGTACGACAGGCGCAGCAGCGACTTCACCGCGCAGCGCGTCTCGTCCATCACGATGACCGCGCCCGACCCGAGCATCGATCCCGCTTTCGCGATCGAGTCGTAGTCCATGTCGGTCTGCATCATGATGTCGCCGGGCAGCACAGGCATCGACGAGCCACCGGGGATCACCATCTTCAGCTTGCGCCCGCCGCGCATGCCGCCGGCGAGCTCGAGCAGCTTGGCGAACGGCGTGCCCATCGGCACCTCGTAGTTGCCGGGAAGCTCGACGTCGCCCGACATCGAGAAGATCTTGGTGCCGCCGTTGTTCGGCTTGCCGATCTCGAGGTACTTGGGACCGCTGTTGCGCAGGATCCAGGGCACCGATGCGAAGGTCTCGGTGTTGTTGATCGTCGTCGGCTTGCCGTAGAGCCCGAAGCTGGCCGGAAACGGCGGCTTGAAGCGCGGCTGCCCCTTCTTGCCCTCGATCGACTCGAGCAGCGCGGTTTCCTCGCCGCAGATGTAGGCGCCGAATCCGTGGAATGCGTGCAGCTGGAACGAGAACCCGGAGCCGAGAATGTTGTCGCCGAGATAACCCGCCGCGCGCGCCTCCTCGAGGGCTTCCTCGAAGCGCTCGTAGACGTCCCAGACCTCGCCGTGGATGTAGTTGTAGCCCACGGTGGTGCCCATCGCGAACGCGGCGATCGCCATGCCCTCGATCACGATGTGCGGGTTGTAGCGAAGAATGTCCCGGTCCTTGAACGTGCCCGGCTCGCCCTCGTCGGAGTTGCAGACCAGGTACTTCTGCCCCTGGTACTTCCCGGGCATGAAGCTCCACTTCAGCCCCGTCGGAAAGCCCGCGCCGCCGCGGCCGCGCAGTGCCGAAGCCTTCACCTCCGCGACCACCTGCTCGGGGGTCATGCCCTCGCTGAGGATCCGGCGCAGGGCCTTGTAGCCGTCGCGCGCCTCGTAGTCCTTCAGCCGCCAGGCGTCGGGCGAATCCACGCCGGCAAGAATCTGCGGCGCGATGTGCCGGCCGTGGAAACAGGTCTCCATCGCCTTCACGTCGGCCAGTTGCGCGCGGAAATCGGCGGCACCCATCAGTTGCTCCGAGCCTTCGACTTGAGTTCTTCCACGAGCGCGTCGAGCTTGTCGGCGCTCATGAAGCTGCACATGCGTTTGTTGTTCACCAGCAGCACCGGCGCGTCGCCGCAGGCGCCCTGGCACTCGCTCTCCTTGAGCGTGAACAGGCCGTCGGCGGTCGTCTCGTTGTAGTCGATCCCCAGCTTCGCCTTCAGGTATTCGCCGGCCTTGCCGCCGTCGCGCAATGCGCAGGGCAGGCAGGTGCACACCGAGAGCTTGAAGCGCCCCGGCTGGCCGGTGTCGTACATGTTGTAGAAGCTGGCCACCTCGTAGACCGCGATCGGGGCCATGCCGAGATAGGCGGCCACGTCTTCGATCACTTCGTTGGACACCCAGCCCTTTTCGTCCTGTGCGATCGCGAGCGCGGCCATGACCGCCGACTGCTTCTGATCGGCCGGGAACTTCGCCACCTCGCGGTCGATCCGCGCATAGGCGGCCTCGCTCAGCAGGCCGCGTGGATTTGGAACGGCGCTCACCGGTCGATCTCTCCGAAAACGATGTCCAGCGTGCCGATGATCGCTACCACGTCGGCAAGCATGTGTCCGCGCGCCATTTCGTCGAGCGCCTGCAGGTGCACGAAGCCCGGCGGACGGATCTTGAGCCGATAGGGCTTGTTCGCCCCGTCGGAGACCAGGTAGATGCCGAACTCGCCCTTCGGGTGCTCGACCGCCGCGTAGCACTCGCCCTCGGGCACGTGAAACCCCTCGGTGAAGAGCTTGAAGTGATGGATCAGCTCTTCCATGTTCGACTTCATCTCGACCCGCGACGGCGGCGCGATCTTGTGGTTGTCCGTCATGACGGGGCCGGGATTCTTGCGCAGCCAGTCGACGCACTGCCGCATGATCCGGTTGCTCTCGCGCATCTCGGCGACGCGCACGAGGTAACGGTCGTAGGAGTCGCCCTTCTTGCCCACCGGAATGTCGAAGTCGATCCGGTCGTAGACCTCGTAGGGCTGCGTCTTGCGCAGGTCCCAGGCGACGCCTGAGCCGCGCAGCATCGGACCGGTGAAGCCCAGCGCCTTGGCGCGATCGGGATCCACGATGCCGACGTCGACGAGCCGCTGCTTCCAGATCCGGTTGTCGGTGAGAAGCGTCTCGTATTCGTC
>JAHEDO010000037.1 GCA_024641185.1 Burkholderiaceae bacterium
ATCGCCGAACTGCCCGCGCAGCCCTGCCTGGCGAGTCGCGTCGAGACGGGCATCGCGATCGATGCGCGCGACCTCGCCTTCATCGATCGTGTCGAAGAGGCGGTGGCCGGCGTCGTCGGTCCCGGCGACATCCGCTGTCGGCTCACGTCAGGCGGCGTGCGCCTCGAATTGCCCCCGGCGCTTCTGGACTGCGCGCCGGACGCCGCCGAGCGGCTCGAGCGGCTCGACCGGCTCGTCACCGGTCTGTGCGCCGCGCAAGGACGGCGCTATGCCGGGCGCCGCGACTATCGTCGCGGCAGTGCGTTCCTGCTTGCCCAGGCAGGACCGCAGGCCGACCCCGGCGCCGACCGATGAACGACGTCCGATTCGACTGGGACCGCGCCGCGCGCACCGGCGTGTCGGAAGTCGTACTGGCGCAGGGAAAGAGCGCTGCGCAGATCGCCGGGATCGTCCGACAGGCCGCGGACCGCGGACAGTCGTTGCTGATCACTCGGTTCTCGCCGGAACACTGCGACGCGGTGCGGCGCGATTGCGGCGAGCCGATCGATTACGACGAAGCGTCCCGCACCGCGATCTTCGGCGACCCGGAGCCGGCGCAGGACACGAGAAGCGTCGGTGTCGTGTGCGCCGGCACGTCGGATCTGCCGGTGGCCCTCGAAGCGCAGCGAAGCCTGACCTACCTCGGCGTCGGCAACGTGCTCTACGCCGATGTCGGTGTCGCCGGCCTCTGGCGCCTGATTTCGGTAGCCGAAGAACTCAAGCGCCACTCGGTGCTGATCGCGGTCGCCGGCATGGAGGGGTCGCTGTTCAGCGTCCTGTCGGGCCTCGTCCCCGGCGTCGTGATCGCGGTACCGACGTCCATCGGTTACGGAGTGTCCAGCGGAGGCCGGGTCGCGCTGGACAGCGCGCTGTCGAGCTGCTCGCCTGGCGTCGTCTGCGTCAACATCGACAACGGATTCGGCGCGGCGGCCGCGGCCCGGAAGATGCTGCAGGGCGCTCGCCCGGCCGGATCGACCGATGGAGAATCGTCCCGCTGAGATGGGACTGCTTGCTCCGGCTTCGAACCGCGGGACGCAGATACGGATACGGCGCGTCCTGCCCCCGGGCGCCTACTGCGCCACCGGCGCATCCCCGAGCAGCTGCGGTTCGTACGCGTGCAGCGACGGCGCGCCTCCGGTGTGGATGAAGAGCAGGTTCTCCCCCTTGCGGAAATATCCCTTGCGGCTCAGGTCGATCAGGCCGGCCATGATCTTTCCCGTGTAGACCGGATCGAGCAGGATCGCCTCGGTGCGCGCGAGCATCTGCACCGCCTCGACCATCTTCGCGTTCGGCACCGAGTACTTCGGCCGCCAGTAGTCGCCGAAGCTCAGCACCGCTTGGCGCGGAACCGGCTTGTCCACGCCGAGCAACCGGAAGACCGCCTGCGCCTCGTTGTGCACCAGCGGGTCCTGGTCGGCCGGATCGCGGCTCACACCGATACCGACGATCGGGATGTCGATATGGTTGCCCAGGAAGCCGGCGAGCAACCCGCCGTGCGTGCCCGAACTCCCGGAGCCGACCACCACTCGGTCGATGCGCACGCCCTGCTCGAAGAACTGCTGCTGCAACTCCTGCGCGCAGGCGACATAGCCCAGCCCGCCGATCGCGTTCGAGCCGCCGCCGGGAATGGTGTACCCCTTGCGGCCCTGCCCGGCCAGTTCGTCGACGACCCGCTGCATCGCCTGCTGCATGTCGGTGCCGGCGGGAACGACGGTGAGCGCCTCGACGCCCATCAGCCGGTACAGGAAGTTGTTGCCGCTCGCGTCGAGGCGATAGCTGCCGGGCACGCGCTCTTCGATCACGAAGCGGCATTTCATCCCCTCCTTGACCGCGGCCGACAGCGTGATGCGGCAGTGGTTGGACTGGGGCGCTCCGCAGGTCACCAGCGTGTCGGCGCCCCCGGCAAGCGCGTCGGCGACCAGGAACTCGAGTTTGCGCGTCTTGTTGCCGCCCGGCGCCAGCCCAAGCAGGTCGTCGCGCTTGATCCACACGTTCGGACCGCCCAGCGCCTTGGTGAAGTTGGGCAGAAACTCGAGCGGCGTGGGGCCGTGCGTGTATCGGCGGCGGGGGAAGCGTGAGAGGTCCATGGGGTCCGTCCGTGTTGTCGGAGTTGACGTGAGGAAAGCGCCTCAGCGGCTCACTGCAGCCTCGAGCGCGGCCGCATACGTGGGTCCGAGCGCATCCGCGTCCATCACGCTCAGGCCGAGGTCGCGCAGCGTGCCGTTGCCGACGCCGTAGATCCAGCCGTGCACTGCCAGGGGTTGACCGCGCGCCCAGGCCTCCTGGACGATCGAGGTCTGGCAGACGTTGCGCACCTGCTCCAGCACATTCAGATCGCACAATCTGTCGAGCGCCGCTGCGGACTCGCCAAGCACTTCGCCGAGATGGCGTTCGTGCTTCTCGTGCACGTCCTGCACGTGGCGGATCCAGTTGTCGGCCAGCCCGATCTTGCGGCCGCTGAACGCGGCGTGCACGCCGCTGCAGCCGTAATGGCCGCAGACGATGATGTCGCGCACCTTCAGGATGTCGACCGCGAACTGGATCACCGACAGACAGTTCAGATCCGTGTGGACGACGACGTTGGCGATGTTCCGGTGCACGAACACCTCTCCCGGCGCCAGCCCGGTGATCTGGTTGGCCGGAACCCTCGAATCGGAGCATCCGATCCACAGGTACTGCGGTGCCTGCTGCCCGGACAGCCGCGTGAAGAAAGCGGGGTCGGTCGCAGTCATCTCCGCGACCCACGCACGGTTGGCGGCGAACAGGTTCTCGAGCTTGCTCATGACCGACTCGATCCCCCGATCAGGCGCCGAACGTCGGGTCGATCGGCGTGGTCGCGGGATGTCGCGCCTCGATGACTTCTGCCGCGTTCATCACCAGATCCTCCCGGAACCGTGCGCCGATGAGCTGGACGCCGACCGGCAAACCGTCGACGAAGCCCGCCGGGGCCGAGATCGCCGGCAGGCCGAGCAACGGGACCATGAACTGCGTGCCCTGGGCGCGCAACACCCGATCCATCCCTTCGAACGAGTCCACGTCGAGTCCCCAGGGAAACGGTGGCTCCGCGCAGACCGGGCCGAGCACCAGCGGATAGCGTTCGAGAAAACCCGCCCAGTTGCGGATCAGCGTGGTGCGGCGCGCGAGTGCCCGCATGTGCCCTTCGGCGTCGAGCCTGGGCGTGTTGCGGGTCATGCCGGCGAACGCGCGGCGGATGCGATCGTCCCCGAGCTCCTCGATCGTCGTGGCCATGAAGTGCAGCGCCTCGCCGTGCGCCAGGGTGTCCCAGAGTGCGGCGGCCTCGGCCATGTCCGGCGGTTCGACCTGCTCGACGAGATAGCCCGCGTCGGCGAGCCAGCCCGCGGCGCGCCTGATGGTATCGGCGATCTGCGGGCTTGCGTCGATGCCTGCCGCGTTGACCGTCATCGCGACGCGGATCGGTCTGGCCGGCGCTGGGCCGGCAAGCGGCGCGGGGACCCACCAGGGGTCGCGTGCGTCGGCCCCGGCCATCGCCCCGAGCGCGAGCCGGATGTCGGCGACGGTGCGCGCGAGCGGCCCCTGCACCGACATCAGCTGAGCCGACAGCGGGCGCTCCTGCGTGGCGCTCGGCAGGAAGGCGGGCACCCGTCCGAACGAAGGGCGCAGCCCGAAGATCCCGGTGCAATAGGCCGGAAATCGCACCGAACCGGCCAGGTCGTTGCCGTGGGCGATCGGGCCCATCCCGGAGGCGACCGCCGACGACGCGCCACCGCTCGAGCCTCCGGGGGTGTGGGCCTTGGACCACGGATTGAGCGTGCGGCCGTGCAGATCGTTGTCGGTGAACCAGCGAAACGAGAACGCCGGCGTGTTCGTGCGCCCGAAGATGACCGCACCCGCCTTGCGCAGGTTCGACACCACCGGGCTGTCCTCGCGCGCGATCGCGTCCTTGAGCGCGACGATCCCGTTGGTCGTCGCGCAACCGGCCTGATCCACGTTCACCTTGGTGGTCACCGGAACGCCGTGCAGCGGACCCAGGGCATCACCGCGGGTCACCGCCCGATCCGCCTCCCGCGCCGCCAGAAGGGCCTCGTCGGCACGCAATTCGACGATCGCGTTCAGTGTCGGATTGACCTGGTGCGCGCGCTCGATGCAGGCGGTCACCGCCTCACTGCTCGAGATCCGCCGGGTGCGTATTGCGTGCGCCAGATCGGCGGCCGTCCATCGCCATAGCTCGTCCACGCGCCTCCCCCTCAATCCTGCGAACCGCGGGCCCCGTCGACCGCGTCAGCGGTCGCCCCGCTGCGGCGCACCGCGAACTGGGGATACAACTGGACGACCACCTCTCCGTCCGAGGCCCAGGCCCGGCAGCCGTCGAGGAAGTACGGCCGTCCGGCCTCCGCACTCGCCGGACGCGCCGACGTCTCGTCCGAATCGCTCGTCCACCCGACCATCGTCTGATAGGCCACCGTCGCCATCGGAAAGAGGAGTTCGCGCATGTGCGTGCAGCCGAGCGTTCCGCCCACGCACTCGTTGACCGCCTTTCGCCAGCCAGGCCCGATCCGATGGCCGACCAGCGTCTTGAAAGATGGCGCTGCGCCCTGGCACGCAGGGTATGGGGTGGACGGCATGTCGACCTCGATGTCGCGAACGGTCATTTCCCGGTCGAGCGTCAGACGCACCGCCATGTGGTGCACTTCGTCGCCCGGCTCGCGGTGCCCGCGGATCGGCTCCTCGTAGGCGTAGGACTTCGTGTCGATGATCCGCGCCTCGATGTCCCACAGGCCGTCGTCGCGCTCGAAGCCTTCGCAGGTGATGGCACGGGTGTGGAGATGGCGGCGCGGTGCGGGTGCGGGAAGAGGCATGCTTGGGCTCGGACGATCGATGGTTCGGTTGGGCGCGGGCAGCATGGGCGATGTCACAGCCGCATCTGCCGACGCGGACGAGTCTACCGTGAACCGCCACCGAGCGACGTGGGGCTCGCCCCGCCGTTCCGAAGCTGCGCGGTGCCGCCCGAGGCTCTCGCCTGCCTAGAGGGCCGGCGGAATCGACGGGTTTCGCTGCTGCGTGACCTCTTCCATCCGGGTGCGGATCAGCTCGACCAGGAAGGGCTGCGCGGGAACGATGTAAAAGCGGTCTTCACGTACCGCGTCGACCACCTGCCGCGCGACCTCCTCGGGCTCGTAACCGGCGTTCAGCGCGTTGCGAAAGTTTTCGGCCCAGCGTTGGATGTCCTGCGGCAATGCCGCCACGTCGGTGGCGGGGCCGAAGTCCGCCGGTCGGTTGCGCTCGGCCTCAAGGATCGCGGTGCGGATGAGGCCCGGACAAAGCACCGACGCCGATAGCCTGCTGCCCGTGGTCCGGAAATCCTTGTACAGCCCTTCCGTCAGGCAGGCGACCGCGTGCTTGGAGACGTGGTAGGGATTTGCCGCGGTCAGCAGCCCGGCGACCGACGCGGTATTGACGACGTGACCCTCCTGGCCGCCGGACAGCATTCTCGGCACGAACGCCCTCACCCCGTGCAGCACGCCCATGAAGTTCACGCCCATCACCCAGTTCCAGTCCGTCAGCGGCGCTTCCCAGGCGCGCGTGCGCAGCGTCGCAGACGCGACCCCCGCGTTGTTGCAGAGCAGGTGCACCGCGCCGAAGGCTTCATATGCCGCGTCGGCCAGCTTCGAGACATCCGGCTCGATGCTCACGTCGGCACGCACGGCGATCACCTGTGCACCGGATGCTTCGATCGACTTGCGGGCCGCTTCCAGCGGCCCGGCCTCGATGTCGGCGAGCACGAGCTTCATGCCCTCGCCTGCGAAGCGATGCGCCATGGCCAGGCCGATGCCGCTGGCAGCGCCGGTCACCACCGCAACGCGGCCGTCAAGATCTCGCATGTCCTCTCTCCCCTCGTGCGCGACGCGTGGCCGCGCGTTGTTCGGTCGCAGAGCTTGCACGCTGCGCCTGTGCGATGCAATAGGATCAGTCTGCCCGCGCATTTCGCCCAAAACGGAGACTTTTCGGACCGCTCGTGTGCGGTCTTCTGCGCTATGATTTATGCGTGAGGGGGCTCTATCGGCGCACTCGTGGGAGGCGCGCCGACATGTCTGCGCGTGCGGACCTGACCCTGGACCGCCTCGTAACGCTTCACTCAAGACGCCCTGGACCGAATCGCTGGAGCCACGAACCGGTTGCGGCTGGGTTGGACGAGGATCGATGACGCCGGCAGCCCTTTCAAACCGAATCAGGCACCTGCTCCACAAGCACCGCGGGAACGTCAAGGACGACCTCATCGCGGGCATCACGGTGTCGCTGATCGCGATTCCCCAATCGCTCGCCTATGCGCAGCTGGCCGGGCTGCCAGCCTATTACGGCCTGTACGCGGCACTCGTACCGACCGTGGTCGGGGCCCTGGTGGGCTCGTCCAAGCAGCTGTCGACAGGACCGGTCGCGATGACATCGCTGCTCACCGCAGCCAGCGTCGCGCAGCTCGTCGACCAGGGAAGCGAGGCCTACGTGACCTACGTGGTTCTGCTGGCGTTGCTCTCCGGCGTGTTCCAGATTGCCTTCGGCCTGATGCGGATCGGGGTGCTGCTGAACTTTCTGTCGCATCCGGTGCTGATGGGGTTCATCAACGCCGCCGCACTGATCATCGGACTGTCTCAATTGCCAGCGATGCTCGGCATCACCGTGGTTCAGTCGGATCATTTCCTGATCGACATCTGGGGCGCGCTGTTGCACGTCGATGCCGTGCATATGCTGTCGGCGGCGTTCGGCATCGGCACGATCGTCATGCTGTTCGGATTCAGGCGCTTCGCACCGCGGCTGCCGGGAGTGCTCGTCACCGTGGCGGCGCTGACCGCGGTGAGCTGGTTCGTCGGTTACGCGGCAGAGGGCGGACGTGTCGTCGGAGACGTGCCGCGAGGCCTGCCGAGCTTGTCGATGCCGCCCCTGGACCTGGGCGCGTCCGCGGCCCTGCTGCCGGCCGCCTTCGTGATCGCGCTTGTCAGCTTCATGGAGGCGATGTCCAGCGCCAAGGTGATCGCGATCCGAACCCGCCAGCCCTGGGACGAGAATCGCGAGCTGATCGGCCAGGGCCTGGCGAAGATCGCCTCGGCGCTGAGCCACTCGATGCCGGTGAGCGGCTCGTTCTCGCGTTCCGCGATGAATCTCGCCTGCAACGCCCGCACGCCGATGGCATCGGTTTTCTCGGCATGTTTCGTGCTGATTGCACTGCTGCTCTTCACGCCGCTGCTGTACCACCTGCCCAAGCCGGTGCTGGCCGGGATCATCATGACCGCGGTGGTCGGGCTGATCAATTTCCGCGCACTCGCAAAAGCCTGGCGGGCGGATCGGGACGACGGAATCGCGGCGATCGCGACTTTCGTGTCCACACTGGCGTTCGCGCCGCACATCCAGAACGGGATCGTGGCGGGCATCATGCTGTCGCTGGCGCTGCTGCTGTATCGGTTGATGCGGCCGAGAGTGGTGACGCTGGTCGTGCATGCCGACGGCAGCCTGACGGAAACCAGCCAGGCGGAGCCCGCGCAGTTGCTGCCGGGCCTTGGCGCGATCCGCTTCGACGGCGACCTGCGTTTCATGAACGTGAGCTATTTCGAGGACGCGCTGCTGGCGCTCGAGAGCAAGAACAGCGACCTGCGCTGCATACTGGTGAAAGCGAGCGCGATCAACTACATCGACGCTTCAGGCGTCGAAGCGGTGACCAACCTGGTCGAGCGTTTCGCCGCCAACGGCCTCACGCTGGCTTTCAGCGGCATCAAGCGGCAGGTGCGACAGGTGATGGATCGCACCGGCCTGCCGGCAATCGTCGGCGAGAACAACATCTTCGCGACGGATCGCGAGGCGATCGAAAGCCTGCGTGTGCGACTGAAGAAGGAGCCCGAGGAAAAGCCTGCCGGCAGCGACGCCTCCGGGAAGGAATCCGCGAACGAGCAATCCGCGGAGAACAAGCCTGCGGAGAGCACACCCTCCGGGGACAAGCCTGCAGCGACACCGTCCCCCGAAGGCAAGCCTGCCGGTGATGACGGGCCCCCCGCCGAGAATCGGCCGCAGGGAGGCCCGGAGAGTCCGGCTACGGCAGTTTAGCGATGATGCCCTTCATCTCGGCCGGCGTGAACGCGCGCAGCGTCATCCCCCTGCCGGTGCCTTTCATCCCGTAGGCCAGCGAGGCCTTCGCGGCGGTCTCGTCGTCCGGGGCTTCCAAGATGGCGACCATGTCGTACTGGCCCATCACCCAGTAGAAGTCGATCAGCTTCACGCCCATCGCCTCGAAACCCTTCGCATTCTGCTCGAGGCGTTCTAGCGCGCCCTTGATGCCCGCCAGCCCTTCCTGCGTGTAGTTCATCAGTGCAACGTAACGTGCCATGTCTTCCTCCTGCCCTTGTTGTTGCCCGGCGCGCGACTGCCCGCCGGAGGGTCAGGGTGCGCCCAACGGCGCGCGAGAGCAATCCCCGCCAGCGACAGAACGCCGAGCATGGCGCGCGCCTTGAGCGGTCACGCCGACAGGGGCGGCCGAGGACGCCGAAGCGTCAGGACCGCCCGGGCACCGTCGGTTTCGGATCAGGCGGCGTCGCGCCAGCGGCCACCGGCCGCGCCCTGGCGCTGGCGCGAGTCCGCGCCGGCGAAGCGCTTGCCGTAGGTGGGCTTGCCGGGACCTTTGCCGCCGAATCCGGGCTTGCGAAAGGCCCCGCCCTTGCCGTCCGAAGGCTTTCGCTCCAGCGGCGTGAATCGTGCCTCGAGCCCTTCGATCGCGCTCACCTGGACCTTGCGCCCGATGAAGTGTTCGATCTTGCGCAGGGTGAACACGTCGTCACGACCGACGAAGGACAGGGCCTGGCCCGAAGCGCCTGCGCGACCGGTGCGGCCGATGCGGTGGACATAGTCCTCGGCGAACTTCGGCAGGTGAAAATTGATTACGTGGGTCACTGTCGAGACGTCGATGCCGCGCGCGGCGACGTCGGTGGCCACCAGCACCCGGCACTCGCCGCGGCGCAACCTGTTCAGCGCGCGCGTGCGCTGGCGCTGGTTCAGGTCACCGTGCAGCGCATCGGCCGCGTGTCCGGCTTCGTCGAGCTGCCCGGCGAGTTCCTCGGCATGTGCCTTGGTCGCGGTGAAGACGATCGCCTGTCCGAGACCCTCGTCCGAGAGGCAGGCTTCGAGCAGCCGATGACGATGGTCGAAACTGTCGACGTAGAGCACGTGCTGATCGATGGACGCTTCCGCCTCTTTCGTGCCTTCGACTTCGAGCCACAGCGGATCGCGAAGCAATCGGCTGGCCAGGTCGCGGACCCCGCGCGACAGCGTCGCGCTGAAGCACACCGTCTGGCGCTCGCGCGGCAGCGACTGGGCGATCGCGAGGACGTCGTCCGAGAACCCCATGTCGAGCATCCGGTCCGCTTCGTCGAGCACCAGTGTGTCGACGCGCGAGAAATCGATGCGCCCGTTGTTCATCTGGTCCATCAGGCGACCCGGTGTCGCGACAAGCACCTCGTGCGGCGCCGCGAGCAGTCGGTTCTGCACCTGGTAGGACTCGCCGCCGGTCACGCAGACGGTACTGGTGCGCTCCATCCCGCGTGAGAACGCCTGCGAGGCCTTGGCGACCTGCTGCGCGAGTTCACGCGTCGGCGTCAGCACGAGAAGGCGCGGTCCGCGGCCGCGGCGGCCTTCGGTGTGCGCGATCTTCGACAGCGCGGGCAGCAGGAAGGCGGCCGTCTTGCCGGTGCCGGTCGGCGCCGAGGCGATCAGGTCCTTGCCCTCGAGAAGCGGGGGAATCGAGCTGACCTGCACCGGTGTGGGTTTGTCGATCCCCATGCGGGCGAGGATAACGGCAAAGGGCGCTGCAATGCCGAGATCGGCGAAGGTATGAGTAGACATCAGAGAGACTCCGGAACGAGATGGGCGCCAAGCGCCGCCACGTCGCGTCCCGGCATGGGTGCACGACGAATGGAACGGCGCGAGAGTGCCGATTTGACCGAAGACTCGCTTCAGTCGGTGGCGGATCGCAACAACATCAACGCCGACCGACAGATATCGAGGCGTAACGGCCTCGACGGGAGGGGCAGGATTGATGACACCGGCAGGACCTAGCCTGCTCGGCAGCCGGGACAACCTGCGGAGCATACCATGTTGCGACGCAACAGTCGAGCGCGATTTCCCGCAGGGTGTCGCACGCTGTATTGGAGGCTCCCCGCGGCGCGTTGCCCTCTGTGCCGCGCCCTCTGTGCCGCGCCCTCTGTACGGCGTCCGGCGTCCGGCGTCACCGGATGATGAAGGGGTTGCTCGTCGACTCCTCGGTTTCGAACCACACCGTCTTGGTCTGCAGGAACTCGTAGATCGACTCCTGACCGCTCTCGCGACCGATCCCGCTGCGCTTGTATCCGCCGAAGGGCGCCATGAAGCTCACCGCCCGGTAGGTGTTGACCCAGACCGTGCCGGACTCCATCGCCCGCGAGGCGTTGATCGCGCGGCCGATGTCGCGCGTCCACAGACCGGAGGCGAGTCCGTAGGGGCTGTCGTTGGCGATCCGGATCGCCTCGGCGTCGTCGTCGAACGCGATGATGGAGAGCACCGGGCCGAAGACCTCGATGCGCGCCACCCGCATGTCGTTGCTCACGCCCGTGAAGATCGTCGGCTCCACGAACCAGCCCTGCGCGAACGCCGGGTCCTTCGGGGTGCCCCCGCCCATCACGCAACGCGCGCCGTCGGCCTTGCCCGCCTCGATCATCTTCAGGATATGCGCGCGCTGCGGCTGCGTGGTGACCGGACCGACCTGGGTGCCGGGTTCGGCGGGGTTGCCCATCTTCGCGGTGCGAGCCACTTCGGTCAGCCGCTCCACCACCTCGTCGTGCACCGAGCGATGCACGAGCAGCCGCGAGCCGGCGATGCAGGTCTGCCCGGAGGCCGCGAAGATGCCGGAGACGGCACCCATCACCGCGGCGTCGAGGTTGGCGTCGGCGAAGATGATGTTGGCCGACTTGCCGCCGAGCTCCAGGCTCACCCGCTTGAGCGACGGCGCGCCCGCCTCGTAGATCTTCTGTCCGGTCATGTCGCCGCCGGTGAACGCGACCTTGGCGACATCCGGATGCGAGGCGAGCGCTGCGCCCACGTCTGGCCCGAGCCCGGTCACGGTGTTCACCACCCCGGGCGGGAACCCCGCCTCCTCGAACAGCGAGACGAACTCCAGCGTGGACACCGACGCGTGCTCGGACGGCTTGATCACCGCGGTGTTGCCGGCTGCGAGCGCCGCCGCGAGCTTCCACGACAGCAGCAGCAGCGGCGAATTCCACGCGGTGATCATCGCGACCACGCCCAGCGGCTCATGACGGGTGAAGGTGAAGCGGCTCGGCTTGTCCATCGGCAGGACGCGGCCCTCGATCTTGTCCGCCAGGCCGCCGAAGTAGCGGTACCACTCGGCCATGTAGCGCGTCTGTGCGCCCATCTCGGCGATCAGCTTGCCGTTGTCCTGCGTCTCGAGCCGGCCGAGACGCTCTGCGTCGCGCTCGATGAGTCCGGCCAGCCGAACCAGCAGCTTGCCGCGCTCGGTCGGGGTCATCGCGGGCCAGGGACCGCTGCGGAAGGCCGCCCGTGCCGCCGCGACCGCATCGTCGACGTCGGACTGCGCGCAGCGCGGAATGCGCGCCCAGGGCTCGCCGCGATACGGATCGTAGGAATCCAGCCACTGGCCGCCGCGCGCCGCGATCCGCTTGCCGTTGACGAGATTCTCGAAGTCCTGCAGTGTCTGTGCCACGTTCACAACCTCCTTGCCGAAAGGAAGGGCAGCCGATGCCCCGCAATCCCATCGAAGACTGGCACAAGGTCGCCCAGGCCCGCAACCCGGCGCTGCTGGCCGACCTGCTGGCCGATGAGGTGGTGTTCCACTCGCCGGTAGTCCACACGCCCCAGCTGGGCAAGCGGATCACGACGCTCTACCTGACCGCCGCGATGCGCGTACTCGGCAACGAAGCGTTTCGCTATACCCGCGAGATCGTGGGCGAACGCGACGCGGTGCTGGAATTCGTCACCGAGATCGACGGGATCACCATCAACGGTGTCGACATGATCCACTGGAACGACGACGGTCGCATCACCGACTTCAAGGTGATGGTGAGGCCGCTCAAGGCGGTGAACCTGCTGCACCAGATGATGGGTCAGATGCTGCAGCAGACAGGCTGAGTCGCGGGCTTGCGGCGCGGCTGCGGTTGCCGAGCTGCCTTACTCGCGATGGGATCTGCGAGAATCGCGGTTCATCGAACCCCATACGCGGAGACGCAGGCATGAGCGTTCATCCAGATCCGATTACACCGCTGCGCGATTTCGTCGTCGCAATGACCCGGCTGGTCGAGCGTTCGCAGGACGAGCCGACCTTGCTCGCCGAGGGGCGCAAGCTGCTGGCGACACTGATCGACGACGACGGGTGGCTGCCCGAGTCCTTTGCGCAGCCCGACCCCGCCACCTACCGTCAGTACCTACTCTATTGCGACCCCCTCGAGCGATTTTCGGTGGTCAGTTTCGTCTGGGAGCCCGGTCACAGGACGCCGATCCACGACCACACGGTCTGGGGCCTCGTGGGCGTGCTGCGCGGCGCGGAACTCTGCCGGGAATACGCCCCGAACGGCGACCGGGTGGTGGCGCGCGGGCTCGAGCATACGATGACCAAGGGCATGATCGAAGCGGTGTCGCCCACGGTCGGCGACTGGCACGTGGTGGCCAATGCCCTGACCGATCGCCCCTCCGTCAGCATCCACGTGTACGGCGCGAACATCGGCGCGGTGCGCAGGCATATGGTGGACAGCGCCAGCGGCGAGGTCCGCCCGTTCGTCTCCGGCTATTCCTCGGCGGTGCTTCCCAATCTGTGGGACCGGTCCGAGGCAGTGCGCGCCGGCTGATGCTCCGGACGGAATCGCGGGGCGGCATCGCCCTGTTGACCCTGGACCGCGCGGATCGCGGCAATGCCCTTTCGCACGAACTGGTCGATGCGCTGCAGGGCGCGTTAGACGCGGCGATCGGAGATGCCGAGATCCACACGCTCGCACTGCGCGCGTCGGGCCGCCACTTCTGCACAGGGTTCGACCTCTCCGACCTGGACGCCAGTTCGGACGGCGATCTGCTGCTGCGCTTCGTTCGCGTGGAAGCCCTGCTGTCGACGCTGTGGCATGCGCCCATCCGCACCGTCGCCATCGCCCAGGGGCGCACCTGGGGCGCGGGCGCCGACATCTTCGCGGCATGCGAAGAACGGCTCGCCTGCGACGATGCCAGCTTCCGGTTTCCCGGCCCGGGTTTCGGGCTGGTCCTGGGCACCCGGCGCCTCGCGGCGCGCGCTGGCGTCGATCTGGCGAGGCGCTGGACGATCGAGGGCGTGCAGGTGGACGCCCGCACGGCAGCGCAGACAGGTCTTGCGACGGCGGTCTTTGCGGCCGGCGTCGATCCGTTGGAGACGATCTCGGGTCGGCCCGCGATCCGCCGCGACACGGCGGCGGCACTCCGGTCAGCGACGCGTCCCGACCATCGCGACGCCGATCTGGCGGCGCTGGTGCGGTCCGCTTGCGAGCCGGGGCTGCGCGACCGGATCGCGGCTTACCGCGACGGGGTGCGCAGCGCGACCGGCAAGATCAGCCAGCTGGCGACAGAACGTGGATCACGCGACTCGCGATCAGATCCTTGACCTTGGCCGCATACGCGGCCATGTGGGGCGCGGCGGAATGCGCCTTCAGTGCTTCCACGCTCTCCCACTTCTCGATCACCATGAACGTGTCGGGACCGAGCTTGGTCTGGAAGCTGCCCAGTCCGTCGGCGTCGACCGCCGGACCGTACTCGATGCAGCCCTTCTCCGCGTGGACGGCCGGCATGTTCGCCCGAGCGGCCTCGAGGATGGCTTCACGCTGGCCGGGCTTGGCGGTGATGACGGCGATGACGTGGATCATTGCGGGTGTTCTCCGTTGCGATGGTTCGACTCAATGGTAACCGGTACCGGTGGGCGTACGGGCCGCGGCACTCAGCTCACGCTCACGCCGATCAGATTGCCGATGGCGAAGGTGGCGGCCCCGGCAGCCGCGCCGATGGCCAGCATCCGCAGCCCCGAGGCGATCGCGCTGCGGCCGGTGAAGAACGACAGGATCGCGCCGACCGCGAACAGCGACGCGCCGGCCAGGCCGATCGACGCGAAGAAAGCGGGACCGCCCGCGCCGATCAGGTACGGGGCGAGCGGGATCAGCGCGCCGCCGGCGAACGCCACGAAGGACGCGATCGCGGCGCCCCAGGGCGAACCGAGCTCGTCCGGATTCAGTCCCAGTTCCTCGCGGGCCAGCGTGTCGAGCGCGCGCTCGGGATCGGCGATCAGACTGTCGGCCATGCGGCGCGCATCTTCGCGCGGAAACCCTTTGGCGGCGTAGATGAGCGCGAGCTCGTCGGCTTCGGCCTGCGGGTATTCCTCGAGCTCCTCGCGCTCCAGGCCGATCTGGTATTCGAAGACCTCGCGCTGCGAGCGCACCGACACGTACTCTCCCGCCGCCATCGAGAACGCGCCGGCCAGCAGGCCGGCGATCCCGGTGAGCAGCAGCGTTCGAGGCTCGGCATTGGCCCCCGCCATGCCCATGATCAGGCTGGCGTTGGATACCAGGCCGTCGTTGACGCCGAACACCGCGGCCCGCAGATTGCCACCGCCGGTGCGGTGCCGGCGGCCGATCTCGGTGACTCTCGTGGGTTTCGGATGCCCGGCCGGCGGGGGTGCCGAGTAGACCGAGAGTCCGCGCACCTTCAGGGCCGAGAACACGCCGCGCATCGGGCGAACCCCGATCAGTCGGGCCAGTGCAAGCGCGGCGCGCGCGCGAAATCCCAGTGGCTCGTCTTCCGGTACCGGCGCCCCGGCGGTCCGCAGTTTGTCCGCCCAGGTCTGCGCCTGCTGGCGCGCGGCGCCGGCGAGATCCCTGTACAGGCTCGCGATTCGGGCATCTTGCTCCACCTCCGCAAGCGCGAGATAGAGCCTGACGGAACGGGCTTCCTCGAGGTATCCCTCGCGGGCGGTTTCGACCGGATTGCTCATCGACACATCTTAGACGATGCGCCGCCGGCGACCGACGCGCCTCGTCTAACATGGCATCTTCGGAGGATCCAACGATGAGCGACAACGACACCAGCAAGCCGGCCGCGGGCATGCGCAAAGGTCTGACCAGCTACGGCGATTCGGACTTTTCGCTCTTTCTGCGCAAGGCATTCATCAAGGGCGCGGGTTTCACCGACGACGCGCTGGAGCGGCCGGTGATCGGGATCGCGAACACCGGCAGCGGCTTCAACCCGTGCCACGGCAACATGGCCACCCTCATCGACGCGGTCAAGCGCGGGGTGATGCTGGCCGGCGGGCTCCCGGTGGAGTTCCCGACGATCTCTCTGCACGAGAGCTTCGCTTCGCCCACCAGCATGTACCTGCGCAACCTGATGGCGATGGACACGGAAGAAATGATCCGGGCGCAGCCGATGGACGCGGTCGTGCTCATCGGCGGATGCGACAAGACGGTGCCGGCGCAGCTGATGGCGGCGGCCTCGGCCGACGTGCCCGCGATCCAGCTCGTCACCGGGTCGATGCTCACCGGCTCGCATCGCGACCAGCGCGTCGGTGCCTGCACCGACTGCCGCCGCTTCTGGGCGCGGTACCGCGCCGAGGAAATCGATGCGCAGGAAATCGCTGACGTCAACGAGCAGCTGGTCGCCAGCGTCGGGACCTGTTCCGTCATGGGTACCGCGAGCTCGATGGCCTGCGTGGCCGAGGCGTTAGGCATCGCGCTGCCCGGCAGCGCGTCGCCGCCGGCGGTGACGGCGGACCGCGTCCGCGTCGCCGAGCGCACCGGCGCGGCGGCGGTGGAACTGTTCAGGCGCAAGCTCACGCCGGCGCGGATCCTGACCGGCAAGGCGTTCGAGAACGCGTTCCGCGTGCTTCTGTCGATCGGCGGCTCGACCAACGCCATCGTCCATCTCACCGCGATCGCGGGCAGGCTGGGCATCGAGATCGACCTGGACCGACTCGACGCCATGGGTCGTGAGACCCCGGTGCTGGTCGACCTCAAGCCCTCGGGCGATCACTACATGGAGGACTTCCATCATGCCGGCGGCGTGCCTGCGCTGCTGCGCGCGCTCAGGCCGCTGCTGCACCTGGACGCCCTCACCGTCACCGGTGCGACGCTCGGCGAGGAGATCGAACGCTCGGGTGCGGGTTTTGCACAGTCGGTGATCCGCACGCTCGACGCGCCGATCTATCCGGAGGGCGGCATCGCAGTCCTGCGCGGAAACCTCGCGCCCCGCGGCGCGATCATCAAGCAGTCGGCGGCAAGCCCGGCGCTGATGGAACACGAGGGTCGCGCCGTGGTCTTCGAGAACATCGAGGACATGGCGGCTCGCATCGACGACGAGGCCCTCGACGTTCGTGCCGACGACATACTGGTGCTCAAGAACATCGGCCCGCTGGGCGCGCCCGGCATGCCGGAAGCCGGCATGTTGCCGATACCGCGCAAGCTTGCGCGCGCCGGCGTCAAGGACATGGTCCGGATCTCGGACGGGCGGATGAGCGGGACCGCATCCGGGACCATCGTGCTGCATGTGACGCCGGAGGCTGCCGCCGGAGGCCCGCTCGCCTGGGTGCGCAGCGGAGACCGAATCCGGCTCAGCGTGCGCAGCCGCGAAATCGCGCTCCTGGTGGGCGACGACGAGCTGGCCGCGCGGATGCAGGCCGCCCCGGTGCCGCCCGCCCCGGCCACGCGTGGATATCGCAGACTCTTCCTCGAGCGCGTTCCGCAGGCGGACCAGGGGGTGGACTTCGACTTCCTTCG
>JAHEDO010000038.1:0-3284 GCA_024641185.1 Burkholderiaceae bacterium
AAGGGGTTCTCCGGAAGTGCGTTCCCGCGCGAGTGCGCGGCCCGGGCGATGCCCGAGCCACTGCGACGGCGAGAAACACCACGCCAACGTTCTGCGCGCGAGGCATGAAGCCGGCGCGGCCCCTGGAAAAGGCTAGGCCGCTGCGGGAGTGGGGTGGTGCCCGGGGCGTGCGTGGCTGACGCCGCGCGCTGAATAGCGGCCGAGATCGAGGCCGTTTGGAGAGATGGCCGGGCGGTTGCGCGTCACCAGATCCGCGAGCAGGCGGGCCGAGCCGGCCGCCATCGTCCAGCCGAGTGTGCCGTGCCCCGTGTTCAGCCACAGATTCGAATAGCGGGTCGTGCCGACGATCGGTGTGCCGTCGGGCGTCATCGGGCGAAGACCGGTCCAGAAGGTCGCGGCTTTCAGGTTGCCCGCCTCGGGGAACAGGCTGCGCATCACCATCTCGAGCGTCGCGCGTCGGCGCGGGTTCAGGCGCAGGTCGAATCCGCCGACTTCGGCCATGCCGCCGACGCGGATTCGATCGTCGAACCGGGTGACTGCAACCTTGTATGTCTCGTCCATGATGGTGGACACCGGCGAGGCGTTGGCATCGATGATCGGCACGGTGAGCGAGTAGCCCTTGAGCGGATACACCGGAACATCGAGCCCGATCTGACGCGCGAGCGCGCGAGAATAGCTACCCAACGCCAGTACGTAGGCGTCGGCGACCATGCGCTGGCCATTGACGACGACCCCGGCGATCCGGTCGTCGTCGAGAACGAGTCGTTCGATTTCGGCGCCGTACTGAAAGCGGACACCCGCCTGCTCGGCCATCAGCGCAAGGCGCGTGGTGAACAGCTGGCAGTCGCCGGTCTCGTCACCGGGCAGGCGCAGGCCACCGGCGAGCTGGGCCCGGGCATGCGCCAGCCCCGGTTCGACCGAAGCGATCGCGTCGCGATCCAGCATCTGGTACTCGACGCCCGCCTCGTCCAGCACCGCAATGTCCTTGGCAATGCCGTCGAGCTGCTGCTGAGTGCGGAACACCTGCAGCGTGCCGCCCTCGCGGCCTTCGTATCGGATGCCCGTCTCTGCGCGCAGTTCGCGCATGCAGTCGCGGCTGTACTGCGACAGGCGCAGCATCCGCTCCTTGTTGACGCCGTAGCGCTCCCGGGTGCAGTTCATCAGCATCATCGCGAGCCAGCGGAGCTGGAACAGCGTCCCGTCAGGCCGGATCGACAGCGGGGCGTGGTGCTGGAACAGCCACTTTGCCGCCTTCAGCGGAATGCCCGGGGCCGCCCAGGGTGTCGAGTATCCCGGCGAGATCTGGCCCGCGTTGGCGAAGCTCGCCTCCAGGCCGGGGCCTGGCTGCCGATCGATCACGGTGACTTCAGCGCCTTGCTGCGCCAGATACCACGCGGTCGTCACACCGATCACGCCGCTGCCGAGCACAAGAACCTTCATCGCGAGCCCCGTCTTCGAATCATTCGATAGGAGAATCATGCATCGGGAACCTGGCAAGCATTGACCAAACTAACAAGATCGAATAGTGAAAAACCCTATATAACGGCCGGATATACAGCTAAGATAGCTACGATAAATAAATAGTTAAGAGGAATCTTGGCAACAAGAAGTCACGCCAGCCGCGACCTGGACAGGATCGACCGGGACATTCTTCGCAGGCTGCAGGCCGATGGCCGGATGTCGATCACCGAACTGGCGGAGCGCGTCGGGCTGTCGGTGACGCCGTGCAGCGAACGCGTGAAACGACTCGAGCGCGAGCGCTACATCACCGGATATCACGCGCGGCTCGATCCGCACGCGCTCGGACAGGCGCTTCTGGTGTTCGTCGAACTCAAACTCACCGCGAAATCGGGCGCGATCTTCGACGAGTTCAAGCGGGCGGTGCTGAAACTTCCGGGGATTCTCGAATGCCATCTGGTGTCGGGCGACTTCGACTACCTGATCAAGGCGAGAATCCCGGAGATGAACGCGTATCGCAAGTTGCTGGGCGACATGCTGCTGGCGCTGCCGGGCGCTCGCGAGTCGCGCAGTTACATCGTCATGGAGGAGATTCGGGAGTCGCTCGAACTGGTGATCCCGGAAACCGGACCGCGGCGCTGACGCGCAGATGCCCGACGGAAGCAGGCAGCCTCGAGCGCGTTGGTCCGGGGGCGTCGAGCGCTCTAGTCGGCGAGCCGGCCTTCCTGCACCGCGTGGCACGCGGCGAGACTGCCTGGCCCTGCCGGCTTCAGGTCGGGCCGCTCACGCCGGCAGCGCGTATCGGCATAGGGGCAGCGCGGGTGGAACGCGCAGCCGGTCGGCGGGTTCAGCGGATTGGGAACTTCGCCGCCAACCGGCGTGCGCGACTTGCCGGTCATCTTGATGTCGGGAATCGCGTCGAGCAGCATGCGTGTGTACGGATGGCGCGGGCGCTCGAAGATCGCTTGCTTCGGAGCGAGTTCGACAATGCGGCCAAGGTACATCACCCCGACCCGGTCGCTCACATGGTGAACCACCGCGAGGTTGTGGGAGATGAACAGGTAGGTCAGGTGGTTCTCGCGCTGCAGGTCCCGCATCAGGTTGAGCACCTGCGCCTGCACCGAGACATCGAGGGCCGACGTCGGTTCGTCGCAGACGAGGAACTCGGGCGCCGATGCGAGCGCACGCGCGATCGAGACCCGCTGACGCTGGCCGCCCGAGAACTGGTGCGGGAATTTCTCGGCGTCCGCGGCGGCCAGGCCGACGTGTCGCAACAGGTCTTCGACGCGCGTGCGCACCGCGCCCTGATCGGTGAGCAGCCGGCGCACGCGGATCGGCTCGGCGACGATGTCGGCGACTTTCCAGCGCGGGTTCAGGCTCGCGTACGGGTCCTGGAAGATCATCTGCATCCGGCGCCGCAGGCGCGGGCCGTCCGAGCGCGACAGGCCGGCGAGGTCGTGGCCGTCAAACCGGATGACGCCGCGAGACGGCCGATACAGGCCGACGAGCATCCGGGCGACGGTCGACTTGCCGCAGCCCGACTCCCCGACCAGCGCGAGCGTTTCCCCGCGCGAAATCTGGAAGGAGACGTCGTCGACCGCGTGCAACAGCTGGCGCGGCCTGCGCTCCAGGACGCGATTGAGCCAGGGCGCAGATACGTCGAAAACCTTGCCGATGGATTCGGCCTGCACGAGTGCGGGCCTGCCGTGCCGCGCGTTGGCATCGCTCATTGCGCCACCGTCCGGTTCGACGCCGATTCTCCGCGGGCCGAGACGTCGTGCAGCCAGCAGGCCGCCAGCGAGCCGCCGGCGGGTACCGGCTCGGGG
>JAHEDO010000038.1:3294-16775 GCA_024641185.1 Burkholderiaceae bacterium
CCGCGGGCCGAACGCGCAGCCCCGAGGAATCGCCGTGAGCCGGGGCATCGCGCCGTCGATCTGCTCCAGCCGTTCGCGCTGCTCGCCGATCGACGGTATCGCGCCCATCAGGCCGACGGTGTAGGGGTGCTGTGGCCGGTGGATCACGTCGGCCACCGGGCCGATCTCGGCGATGCGTCCGGCGTACATCACCGCCACACGATCGGCGGTCTCTGCGATCACGCCCATGTCGTGGGTGACCAGCATGACCGCCGTGCCCTTGCTGTGGCACAGACCTCTGAGCAGCGCGATGATCTGCGCCTGGATCGAGACGTCGAGGGCGGTGGTCGGTTCGTCGGCGATCACCAGTCGGGGCTCCGCCGCCAACGCGAGCGCGATCACGACGCGCTGGCGCATGCCGCCCGAGAACTGGTGCGGATAGTGCTCGATGCGCGTCTCGGCCGCGGGGATCCCGGTCGACTGCAGCAGCGCAATGGCACGCGCGCGCGCTTGCGCGGCGCTCATGTTCAGATGCGCGCGGATCGTCTCGACGATCTGGCGCCCGATCGTGTACAGCGGATTCAGCGAGGTCAGCGGGTCCTGGAAGATCGCGCCGATTTCGCGGCCGCGGACCTTGCGCATTTCCTCGGGCGGGAGATTGTCGATGCGCAGGCCGTTCAGCTTGATCTCGCCGGCGGCGATCCGGCCCGGCGGCTCGAGCAGGCCGATGATCGCGGCGCCGGTGATCGACTTGCCCGCACCGGATTCGCCGACGACGCCGAGCACCTCGCCGGGCGCGATCGAAAACGACACGTCGTCGATCGCGGTGAGAATGCCGCGTCGTGTCGGGAACTCGACGCGCAGTCTGCTGACTTCCAGAAGCGGGGACTTACTCACGTCAGCTCAGCTTCGGGTTGAGGGCATCCCGAAGCCAGTCGCCGAGCAGGTTCACCGACATGCACAGAAGGACCAGTGCCGCGCCGGGAAAGACCACCAGCCACCACTCGCCCGAGTACAGGAAGTTGTTGCCGTTGTTGATCATCGTGCCCAGTGACGGCGAGGTCGGCGGCACGCCGACACCGAGGAAGGACAGCGTCGCTTCGGTGATGATCGCGGTGGCGATGTTGATCGTCGCAATCACGAGCACCGGTCCCATCACGTTGGGCAGCACGTGGCGCACCATGATCTTCCACGGCGGGACGCCGATCACGCGTGCGGCCTGCACGTACTCCTTGCTCTTTTCGACGAGCGTCGAGCCGCGCACCGTGCGTGCGTACTGGACCCAGTTGGCCAGGCCGATCGAACCGATCAGGACGACGATCGCCAGCAGGTCGGTATTGGTGTCGCGTGGCAGCACGGCACGGGCTGCGCCGTCGATCAGCAGGGCGATCAGGATTGCGGGGAACGACAGTTGCACGTCGGCGACGCGCATGATCAGCGCGTCGAGTCGGCCGCCGACGTAGCCCGACAGCAGCCCGAGCCCCACGCCCAGCAGGATCGCCAACGCCACCGACGCGGCGCCGACCAGCAGCGAGATCCGGGAGCCGTAGAGGATCGTCGAGAACACGTCGCGGCCCTGGTCGTCGGTGCCGAGAACGTAGGTCAGACGTCCGTCGGCGGACCAGGCAGGCGGGAGCAGCGAGTCATTCAGGTCCAGCGAGGCGAGATCGAACGGTTCGTGCGGCGCCACCCATGGCGCGAGCGCCGCGCCCAGGATCATGAGCACGGCGACGAGCGTCGCTCCGACTGCGACCGGGTTCGTACGAAAGCTGAAGTACAGGTCGCTGTCGAAAAAGCGGCGCATCGCCGCCGGCATCGTTCTCATGGCCTCGCGGCGATCACTTCAGTACCGCGTACTTGAACGGGTTGAAGTTGTCCGGCAGCTGGACGAGTTCGACGTTCTTGCGCATGCCCCAGGCGAGCGCCTGCTGGTGCAGGGGCAGGTGGCCGACGTCGTCCTGGTGGATCTTGAAGGCTTCGGCGATCATCGCGTTGCGCTTTGCCTGGTCCGTTTCGGACGAGATGTTGGCGGTCAGTTCGTCGAGCTTCGGGTTGCTGTAGCTGCCCAGGTTGAACTGGCCCTGCCCGCCCGCGCCGGGCGTCGCCATCAGCGCGAACAGCGGGTTGTGCGAGTCGTAGGTGCCGGGGGTCCATCCGAGCAGGTAGAACGAGGTGTTGCGCGACAGGATCTTCGGGAAGTAGGTGGCCTTGCTCTCGGCCTCCAGGTTCACCTTGACGCCGACCCGCGCGAGCATCCCGGCCACCGCCTGGCAGATCTCGCCGTCGTTGACGTAGCGGTCGTTCGGGCAGTTCATCTTGACTTCGAATCCGCTGGCGTACCCGGCGTCGGCAAGCAGCTTCTTGGACGCGGCGGGATCGTAGGGCAGGCGCTTGTTGAGTTCGGGCACGAAGCCCTTGATCCCCGGGGCGACCATCAGCGCGGTGGGTGTCGCGGCGCCGCGCATGATGCGGGTCTTGATCGCCTCGATGTCGATCGCCTGATAGAACGCCTGGCGGACCCGCTTGTCCTTGAACGGGTTCTTGCCCTTGACGTTGGAGAACAGGAGCTCGTTGCGGCTCTGGTCCATGCCGAGGAAAATCGTGCGCAGCTCGGGGCCCTGGAGGATCGTCAGGTTCGCGTTCTGCTTGAGCCTGGCGACGTCCTGCACCGGCACCGGCTGCATCATGTCGATCTCGCCGGAAATCAGCGCCGCCACGCGCGTCGCATCGTTGCCGATCGGCGTGAACACGACATCGTCGACGTTGCTGTCGATCTTGTCCCAGTAGTTCAGGTTGCGCACCAGCACCGTGCGCACGCCGGGGTCCCGGGACTTCAGGCGGAACGGACCGGTGCCGTTGGCGCGGAACGACGCCGCGTTCTCGATGCCCTTGCGCTTGTCGACCGGACGCGTCGCGTTGTTGGCCTCGCACCACTTCTTGCTCATCATGTACCAGAGGGAAACGACGTCCGGGAGGATCGGGAACGGCGCGTTGGTGACCATCTCGACCTCGTGGTCGCCCAGCTTGCGGATCTCCTTGATCGATCCGACGTAGGTCTTGATGTCGGAGCCCTCGCCCTTGGCGCGTTCGTAGGAAAACAGGACGTCGTCCGCGGTGAACGGCGTGCCGTCGTGGAACTGCACGCCCTTGCGCAGCTCGAAGCGCCAGGTGGTGGGACTGGTCTGCGTCCACTTGGTGGCCAGCCCGGGGACGAGCCCGAGCTTCTTGTCGCGCGCGACCAGCGGTTCGTAGATATTGCCGGTGAACGAAAGCTGCAGCGATTCGTTCAGCGAGTGCGGGTCCATCGACAGCGCGTCGCCCTGGTCCGCGACGCGATAGGTCTTCGCGGTCGCGGTTGCCGGAAGCGCAAGCATTGCGCCGGAAAACGCGAAGGCGGCGGCGATCGCGATGCCGAATCGTGTCACGGTGGGTGTCATCGAACTCTCCTCTGGGGGTCTCGGGTCTGCTTGGTTGATCAGGTGTTCGTCGGCATGCCTTGCTCGACCAGCCGCACGAAAAGCGCGGCGCCGAGCGGCAGGATCGTGTCGTTGAAGTCGTAACAGGCGTTGTGCAGGAAGCAGCCGCCTTCGCCGCTGCCCTGACCGATCCGGAAGTATGCGCCGGGGCGCTGCTGCAACATGAACGCGAAGTCCTCGGCACCCATGCTCGGGTCGAGGTCGCCGATGACGTTGTCCGCGCCGACCAGTTCCTCGGCGACGATCTGCCCGAAAAGCGCCTCGTTGCGGCTGTTGATCGTCGCGGGATAGATGCGTTCGTAATGCACGCTCGCGCGCGCCCCGAAGCCCTTGGCGACCGACTGGCACAGCTCCGCCAGCCTGGCTTCGACGAGATCCTGCGTCGCGCGCTTGAAGGTGCACACCGTGCCGACGATCTTCGCTTCGCTGGGGATCACGCTCATCGCGCCGGGATTGCCGGCCTGGATGGAGCACAGGCTGACCACCGCCGAGTCGATCGCGCTGACGTTGCGCGAGACGATGGTCTGGGCCGCGGTGATGATGTGCGCCGCGACGACGACCGGGTCGACCGCGAGATACGCGTGGGCGCCATGGCCGCCGTGCCCCTCGACGGTGATGGTGACCCTATCCGCGGCCGCCATCATCGGACCGGGCCTGACCGCGATCGTGCCCGGCGCCAGTCCCGGCCAGTTGTGCATCGCGAACACCGAGTCGCAGTGGAAGCGTTCGAACAGGCCGTCGTCGACCATCGCCTGCGCCCCGCCGAAGCCCTCTTCGCCGGGCTGGAAGATCAGGTGCGCGACACCGTCGAATCTGCGGGTCGCGGCGAGATGGCGCGCGGCGCCCAGCAGCATCGTCGTGTGCCCGTCGTGGCCGCAGCCGTGCATCAGCCCCGGGCGCCGCGAGCGGTGCTCGAACACGTTTTCCTCCTGCATCGGCAACGCGTCCATGTCGGCGCGCAGCCCGATGCGCCGGCCGGAGTTGTCGCTTCCGCCGCGAACCACGGCGACGACGCCGGTGCGCCCGATGTTCCGATGGATCTCGTCGACCCCGTAGCGCTCGAGCTCGCGCGCGACGAGTTCGCTGGTGAAGTGCTCCTCGAATCCGAGCTCCGGGTTCTGGTGGAGCTGGCGCCTGATCGTGATCAGGTCCGAGTGAAAGGCGCGGATCGACGCGACCGCAGGGTGCAGGCCTAGATAGGATTCGGGGGCGTTCATTGGCGACTCAGTGGGCGCCTGCCGCGCGGTCCGCGCGCAGGCGAGGATCGACCGCGAAGTACAGCAGGTCGACGATCAGGTTGATGACGACGAACACGAGCGCGATCAGGCACAGGTACGCCGCCATGATCGGGATGTCGGCGACCTGGACGGCCTGGATGAACAGCAGACCCATCCCCGGCCACTGGAACACCGTCTCGGTGATGATCGCGAAAGCGATGATCGCGCCCAGCTGCAGCCCTGCGATGGTGATGACCGGAACCAGCGTGTTCTTCAGCGCGTGGCCGAAATGCACCGCCCGATCCGACAAGCCGCGCGCGCGCGCGAACTTGATGTAGTCGGTGCGCAGGACCTCCAGCATCTCGGAGCGGACCAGCCGCATGATCAGCGTCATCTGAAACAGGCACAGCGTGATTGCCGGAAGGATCAGGTGCAGCCACCCGTCGGTCGTGAAGTAGCCCGAGGTCCACCAGCCGATGGATACCGTCTCGCCGCGACCGAACGACGGCAGCCAGCCCAGCATCACCGCGAAGACGAGGATCAGCAGGATCCCGATCAGGAATGTGGGCAGCGAGACGCCGATCAGCGACAGTGCGAGGAACACGTTGGAAAGCAGGCCGCGCCGCCGCAACGCGGTGTAAACGCCCATCGGCACACCGACGAACAGGGCGAGCGCGGCGGCGGCGAACGAGAGTTCGAGCGTCGCGGGCATGCGCTCCCTGATCAGCGACGACACCTTGCGGCCCTGCCGGTACGACAGGCCGAACTCGCCTCGGGCGGCGTTGCTGACGAAGTGCCCGAACTGCACATAGAAGGGCCGATCCAGCCCCAGGTCCGTTCGCAGTTGCTCGCGCTGTTCGGGCGTCGCGTCCTGTCCCACGAGTGCCATCACCGGGTCGCCGACGTACTGGAACAGCGAGAAGGCGATGAACGCGACGACCAGCATGACGGCGCTCGCCTGCATCAGGCGGCGAATCACGAACGCCAGCATCAGCCACGCACCCGCGGCAATCGAATCTCGATCAGGACTTGGTCAGGTACTTCTCGGCCAGCCGCACCCAGTAGGTGGCACCCACGGGGATCAGGTCGTCGTTGAAGTCGTACGACGGGTTGTGCAGCATGCACGGTCCCGCGCCGTGGCCCGCCTCGCGGTGGCCGCCTTCGCCGTTGCCCGCGAAGACGTAGCAGCCGGGCCGCGCCATCAGCATGAACGCGAAGTCCTCGGCGCCCATCGTCGGTTCGCACTCCTGCACGTTCTCGGCCCCGACGACGTCGGCGAGCACCTCGCGGGCGAAATCCGTCTGCTCCGGGTGGTTGATCAGCGGCGGGTAATTGCGATGGAAGTTCAGCGAGCCGCTCGCGCCGAATGCCAGCGGCAGCTGCTCGACGATCTGGCGCATCCGCGACTCGATCAGGTCGAGCACCTCGACGGAGAAGGTGCGCACCGTCCCGCAGATGGTCGCGGTGTCTGGAATCACGTTGTACGCGTCGCCGCCGTGGATCTGGGTGACCGAGAGGACGGCGGAGTCGATCGGCTTCTTGTTGCGGGTGATGATCGACTGCAATGCCTGCACGACGTGCGTCGCGACGAGCACCGGGTCGGTGCCGTTGTGCGGCAGGGCCGCGTGCGCACCCTTGCCGCCGATGGTGATCGTGAACTCGTTGCTGCTCGCCAGCATCGGACCGGCGCGCACGCCGAACTGACCGACCTTGAAGCCCGGCCAGTTGTGCATGCCGAACACCGCGTCGCAGGGGGCCTTCTCGAACAAGCCGTCGTCGATCATGCGCTGCGCACCGGCGCCGCCTTCCTCGGCGGGCTGGAAGATCAGGTGCACGGTGCCGTCGAAATTGCGGTGCTCGGCGAGGTACTTGGCCGCAGCCAGCAGCATCGCGGTGTGTCCGTCATGGCCGCAGGCGTGCATCTTGCCGTGGTTGCGCGAACGATGCTCGAACTCGTTGTGCTCCTGCATCGGCAACGCGTCCATGTCGGCTCGCAGTCCGATCGACCGTTTCGAGCTGCCGTTGCGGATGGTCCCGACCACGCCCGTGCGACCGAGGCCGCGCATCACCGGGATGCCCCACTGCTCGAGCCGCGCCGCGACGAGATCCGCGGTGCGCTGCTCTTCGAACCGCAGCTCGGGGTGCGCGTGGATGTCGCGGCGGATCTCGCGGATCTCGTGGTGGAACTGGACGATGCGGTCGACGAGGTTCATGGCGGATGGTCAGGCGGTTCCGAAGCCGGTTAGCTTAGCATCGAGTCGGGCCGACTTTGAGGAATCGTCCCGGTTTCTGTAGCCTTGCGCCATGTCCTCCAGAATGGTCCTCGGGGTGCTCGTCGCCCTTGCCCTGACCGGCTGCGCGACGGTGTCGCTCGACCTCCCGTACTACTTCCAGTCCGTCACCGGCCACCTGGCCGTCATGCGCCAGGCCAGGCCGATCGGCGAACTGCTCGAGCGCGGCGAGGTCGACGCCCGGTTGCGTCCGAAACTGGAGCAGGCGGTCGCGATCCGCGCGTTCGCGTCCCGCGAACTCGCGATGCCCGCCAACGGCAGCTACACCCGGTACGCCGAGCTCGGCCGGCCGTTCGTGGTCTGGAACGTGTTCGCGGCGCCCGAGCTGTCCCTGAAGCTCAAGCGGTGGTGTTTCCCGGTTGCCGGGTGTGTGTCCTACCGCGGTTACTTCGACCGCGCCGACGCGGAGCGCTTCGCGGCGGGGCTCCGCGCACAGGGCTGGGAGGTGCAGGTGGCGGGCGTGCCGGCCTACTCGACGCTGGGCTGGTTCGACGATCCGGTGCTGAGCAGCTTCATCCGCTACCCGGAGGGCGAACTGGCGCGGCTGATCTTTCACGAGCTGGCGCACCAGGTCGTCTATGTGAAGGACGACTCGACCTTCAACGAGTCGTTCGCGACCGCCGTCGAGGAGGCCGGAGTCCAGCGCTGGCTAGTGCACCGCGAGGATTCGCGGGTGGACGACGAATACCGGCGCTTCGCCGATCGCCGCCGGCAGTTCCGCGAGCTGCTGCGCACGCATCGGGCCGCCCTTCAGGCGCTCTACGAGTCGGACCTGCCGGACGACGGCAAGCGTCGGGGCAAGGCCGAGGTGTTCGCCGCGCTTCAGGCCGACTACCGGCAGTTGAAGCAGGACTGGGGCGGGTACGCCGGCTACGATCGCTGGTTCGCCCAGAGTCCGGGCAACGCGCACCTCGCCGCGGTGGCCACCTACGACGCACTGGTCCCGGCATTTCGCAAGCTGCTGGTGCTGCAGGACGGCGACATGTCGCGGTTCTTCGATGCGGTCCGGCAGCTGGCGCGCGAGGACAAGCGCGAGCGCGAACGCGTGCTCGCCGCGCTGATGCCGCGCGACGGCGGGCAGCCGTTGGCCCGGTCCGCGCGGACAGTCGGCGGGGAGCGCGTTTCCGGCGCCGGGCAAGGCGACGTCGGCCCGGGGCTGGCCGGCTTGCCGCCGCCCGTGCCCGCTGTCACCGCGGCGCGCCAGCCGAGCCGTTGACGCGATCGGTTGGGATTCCCGGAGACCCCGGGGAATGGCGATATCATGAAAACGATGCCGGGGCGCGACGCGGCGCACATGATCGCGTCGGCGCCCCGGCATGATTGCCGGGCCACGCGAGCCGGTCCGGCGCCACGATCGAAAGCGGAGAACGAGATGGAACGATTCTGGCTGAAGAGCTATCCGAAGGGCGTGCCGGCGGACATCGACTACCGCCAGTATTCGTCGCTCGCACAACTGATCGAAGAATCGTTCACCAAGTTCCGTACACGCCAGGCCTACGTGTGCCTGGGCAAACCGATCACCTTCGGCGAGGTGGACGAATTGTCCAAATGCGTCGCCGCCTGGCTGCAGGGCAAGGGCCTGGCGCGCGGCGATCGGGTCGCGATCATGATGCCCAACCTGCACCAGTACCCGATCGTCCTGGCGGGCATCCTTCGCGCGGGAATGGTCGTCGTCAACGTGAACCCGCTCTACACGCCGCGAGAGCTCGAGCACCAGCTCAAGGACTCGGGCGCGAAGGCGATCTTCATCCTCGAGAATTTCGCGACCACGCTTCAGAAGGTCATCGACAAGACGCAGCTCGAGCACGTGATCGTCGGTTCGATGGGCGACATGCTCGGCTTTGCGAAGGGCACGCTGGTCAACTTCGTCGTGCGTCACGTGAAGAAGATGGTCCCGGAGTTCACGCTGCCCAAGGCGGTGCGCTTCAACATGGTGCTGGCCGAGGGCACGCGGATGAGCTACGCGCATCCGCAACTCGGTCTCGAGGACGTCGCCTTCCTGCAGTACACCGGCGGCACCACCGGGCTGTCGAAGGGCGCCACCCTGGTGCATCGCAATATCATCGCGAACATCCTGCAGTCCGAGGCCTGGATGCAGCCGGCACTGTTCAATCCGCGCATGCCCCCGCCGCCCGAGCAGATGATCGTCGTGTGCGCGCTGCCCCTGTATCACATCTTCGCATTGACGGTGTGCTGCCTGCTCGGGATGCGCATCGGCGCACTGAACATCTTGATCCCCAATCCGCGTGACCTGCCGGCGCTGATCAAGGAGATCAGACCGTACAAGGTGACGATGTTCCCGGCGGTGAACACGCTGTTCAACGCGCTCGCGAACAACGAAGAATTCAGGAAGCTCGATTTCTCCGACCTGAGGGCCTGTACCGGTGGCGGCACGGCGGTGCAGGAGGCGGTGGCCAAGCAGTGGCTCGAAGTGACCGGCTGCCCGATCTGCGAGGGCTACGGACTGTCGGAGACCTCCCCGTCGGCCGTCTCCAACCCGACCGACACCGACGCCTACAGCGGCACGATCGGCCTGCCGATGCCCTCGACCGACATCGCGATCCTCGACGACAACGGCAATCCGGTGCCGCTGGGCGAGCGGGGCGAGATCGCGATCCGGGGCCCGCAGGTCATGACCGGCTACTGGCAGCACCCCGACGAGACGGCGAAGGCGATGACCGAAGACGGTTTCTTCAAGTCGGGCGACATCGGCGTCATGGACGAGCGAGGGTTCGTCACGATCGTGGACCGAAAGAAGGACATGATCCTTGTCTCCGGCTTCAACGTGTTTCCCAACGAAGTCGAGGCGGTGGTGGCGAGCCACCCCGGCGTGCTCGAGTGCGCGGTGATCGGCGTGCCCGACAAGAATTCGGGCGAGGCGGTCAAGGTGTTCGTGGTCAAGAAGGACGAGGCGCTGTCCGAGCGGGACCTGATGCAGTACTGCGCCGAGCACCTGACCGGGTACAAGAAGCCCAGGCACATCGAGTTCCGCATCGAGCTGCCGAAGACTAACGTCGGCAAGATCCTGCGCCGCGAGCTTCGCGATGAAGAGCTGAAGAAGGCGGCGTGATCGCGGGCCGAGGGCAGCGTCGCGGGCCGGCAGTGGTGGGCCGGTGCCTCGTTGCGTCAGCGCCGCAGGTGTGTCAGGCGCGAGCGCACACGCGCGAATGGCGACCGCACAGGCGCGAATGAAGATACCGGAGCCGGGCACGCGCAAGTGAAGAAGCCAAACAAGACCGACACGCTGCTGCAGCACGGCGACGCGCTGCCCGGGGACGACAGTTCGGTCGCGCCGCCGATCCATCCGAGCGTGACGTTCAGCGCGGTCGACGCCGCCGACTTCGCCGACATGGCCGGGCGGCCGATGCACGCGCGCTACTACACGCGCTACGGCAACCCGACGCTGGAGCGGACCGCGAAACTCGTCGCGGCGCTCGAGGGCGGCGAGGCGGGGCTGCTCACCGCCAGCGGCATGGGGGCGATCTCGGCGGTGCTGATCGGGCTGCTGCGCGCCGGCGACCACGTGGTCGCGCAGAAGAACCACTACCTGGGAACGACGCGGCTGCTGTCGGAGCTGCTGCCGCGCTACGGTGTGCGCGCGACGCTGGTCGACCAGACGCGGATCGATGCCTTCGAGGCGGCGATCGAGCCGTCGACCCGCCTGATGATGATCGAGACCCCGGTCAACCCGACGCTCGCGCTGACCGACATCGCGGCGGTGTGCGCGCTGGCCCGGGCGCGGGGGCTGCTCACCGTGGCCGACAACACCTTCGCGTCACCGATCAACCAGCGTCCGCTGGCGCTCGGTGTCGATGTCGTCGTGCACAGCGCGACCAAGTACCTCGGCGGCCACCACGATCTGACCGCGGGCGCGATCGTCGGCTCGGCCGCGACCATCGGCCGGGTCTGGGAGACCGCGATCGTGCTGGGCAGCGTGCTCGCGCCGCACGACGCCTGGCTGCTGCTGCGGGGGATGCGAACGCTGGCGGTGCGGGTCGAGCGCGTGAACGCGAGCGCGGCGCGGATCGCGGCATTTCTGGACGCGCACCCCGGGGTCGCGTGCGTGCACTACCCCGGGCTCACCAGTCATCCTCAGCACGCGCTCGCCGTCCGGCAGATGCGGGGCTTCGGCGGCGTGATGGCGCTGCAGGTGAAGGGGGGTTACCGCGAAGCCGAGCGCGTGATGTCGCGCCTGTCGCTGTTCACGCAGGCGGTGAGCCTGGGTGGCGTCGAATCGCTCGCGGCGCACGCGGCGGCGATGTGGGCCGGAACACTGTCGGACGATGCGCTGCGCGAGGCCGGCATCGAACCCAATCTGATCAGGCTGTCGGTGGGGCTGGAAGACGTCGACGACCTGATCGCGGACCTGGATCAGGCGCTCGGTGCCTGACGCAATTTGAAGCGCTGAAGCTTCCCGGTCTCGGTTCGCGGCAGGCTGTCGCGGAACTCGACGCGCCGCGGATACTTGAACGGCGCGATCGTGTCCTTGACGTGCTGCTGCAGCGCCGCCGCGAGCGCGGCCTCGCCGCCGTAGCGCTCGATCATTCCCGGCCGGGGCACGACGAAGGCCGCGACGATCTGGCCGCGCTGCTCGTCGGGTTCGCCGATCACGCCGCACTCGGCCACCGCCTCGTGCAACAGCAGCGCGGACTCGACCTCGGGGCCGGCGATGTTGTAGCCGGACGAAATGATCATGTCGTCCGAGCGGGCCTGGTAGAAGAAGTATCCGTCCGCGTCCATCGTGAAGATGTCGCCGGTCAGGTTCCAGCCCTGCTGCACGTAGCTGCGCTGGCGCTCGTCGGCGAGGTACTTGCAGCCGGTCGGCCCCTGCACCGCGAGCCTGCCGATCGTGCCTGGCGGCACGGTGTTCATCCGGTCGTCGACGACCCGGGCGCGATAGCCCGGCACCGGCTTGCCGATCGCGCCGGGGCGCACATCGGGACCCGAGGACCCGATGAACATGTGGAAGAGTTCGGTGGACCCGATGCCGTCGGTGATCTCGATGCCGGTGGCGGTCTTCCAGGCCTGGCGGGTCGCGTCGGGCAAAGCTTCGCCGGCGGACACGCACTGGCGCAGCGACGACAGGTCGAAACCCGACGCGAGCGCCGCCATCTGGCGGTAGTAGGTCGGGGCGGTGAAGCAGCAGGTGACCCGGTGCCGTTCGATCGCGGCGAGGAGCGTCTCCGGAGTGAGCCGCTCGATCAGCAGCGTGGAGGCGCCCGCGCGCAGCGGAAAGCAGAGCAGGCCGCCGAGGCCGAAGGTGAACGCCAGCGGAGGCGTGCCGCAGAAGACGTCGGTCGCGCGCGTGTCCATCACATGATGGGGAAACAGGTCGCTCGCCGCGAGGACGTCGCGGTGGAAATGCATCGTGCCCTTCGGATTGCCGGTGGTGCCGGAGGTGAACGCGATCAGCGCGACGTCGTCCTGCGCGGTGTCGCAGGCCTCGAAGCGGGTGGGCTGTGCCGAACACAGGGCCTCCAGCGAACCGGGCGTTACACGGTGCCCGTCGCCGTCGTTGAACCACAGCATCGGGCCAAGCTCGGGGCATTGCGCCTGGGCGCGCGCCAGGAGCAACTCTTCGTGCAGCCGCACGTCGCAAAGTGCCGCGTTGATTCGCGCCTTTTCCATCACCGGCACCAGGTCGCGCGCGCGCAGCAGCGGCATCGTCGCGACGACGACCAGGCCGGCCTTGACCGCGGCGAGCCAGCAGGCGGCCATCATCGGGTTGTTCGGCCCGCGCAGCAGCACCCGGTTGCCGGGCACCAGGCCCATGGGACCGCGCAGCGCGTGCGCAATCTGGTTCACGCGGACGTAGAGCTGGTAGTAGGTGCAGCTCGCCTCGTCGGTGCGCAGCGCGATCGCGTCGCCGTGGCCCGCCGACAGCATCCGGTCCAGCAGTTCGGCCGCGGCGTTCAGCCGCGCCGGGTATCGGACTTCCGGTCGCTCGAGCAGGAATTGCGGCAACAGGGAGGACGGCGGCAGATTGTCGCGGGTGAAGGTGTCGACGTGAGCGGTGGGGAACATGCGCTTCGCCTGGCCGGGGGTTGCGGGGACGCGAACCGACAGGAGTCCCCGCCGGTTCGCGCCGAGTGTATAGCCGATGCGCGGGGAACTGAAGCAGGGGGCGATCCGAAGGCCAGAATAAAAAAAGCGCCGGCGTTAGCCGGCGCTTTCGATTCCAATGCTGCTGGCGAGTGCCAGCGCGCGATCAGAAGACGTGACGGACACCCACTGCGAAGGCGCTGAGATCAGTACCGACCGCGGCGGGCTTATAGCTCGACTGCGAGTAGGTCAGGCTGAACGCGCCGTCGTTGTTGTTGTTGGTCATGCCCCAGGTCGCGTACAAGTTGGTACGCTTGGACATCGGGTAGGTGTACGCGATGCCGAACGTGTCAGCTTTCGGCTCGCCCAGACCCAGCACTTGCCGCGCCGAGCCGCGCAACCTGCGATCGATGTAGTTCACGTACAGTTCGCCCGGGCCGAGCTTCATGGCACCGCCGATACCGTAGGCATCGGTC
>JAHEDO010000247.1 GCA_024641185.1 Burkholderiaceae bacterium
CTGGCACGCGTTCGAGCGCTCAGTCGCCGTGCGAAAGTCGCCGAGAGCGACACCCTCGAGATCGCCGATCTGAAAGTCTTCCTTCTTCGCTACCGGGTCGAGCGCGCCGGAAGTCGCATCGACCTGACCGCGAAGGAGTACGCGCTCCTGGTGTTTCTGCTGCGCCGCCAGGGCGAAGTGCTCACGCGGACCGTCATCGCGGAGCAGGTCTGGGACATGAACTTCGACAGCGACACCAACGTGGTCGACGCCGCGGTGAGTCGACTCCGCGCGAAGATCGACGAACCGTTCGAAGAGAAGCTGATCCACACCGTGCGCGGATTCGGATACGTTCTGGAACGCCGCGCGTGAGCGCTACCGCACCGGCGTGGCGGGGCTCGCTCGCCGTCCGCCTGGTCGGGCTGTTCACTCTGGGCACGCTCGGAGTGTTCGCGCTTCTGGGCGCAAGCCTCGTGCTCATGCTGCGCAGCGAGTTGCGCGGCCGCGACCTGGATGAAATCGACAGCAAGACGACCGCGATCGAGCATCACCTGATCGCAGTGCGCACAAGGGATGACCTCAAGCGCAGCGTTCCACGGTTCGTCGATACCGCTGTTGGCCACGCATATCTGCAGCTTGGTCTGCTCAGCGACGGCGAATGGCTGCTGGAGCCGAGCGAGGTCATTGCCGGGTACGCTGCCGCCCGCCCGATCGACTCGATCCCGGCGAGCCCCTCGTTCGAAACGCTGCACTCAGGGGGGCGCACCTGGTGGATCCGGCGCGTACCGTATCGGCTGATCGACGAGCCCGGTGCCGTAGTGAACGCGATCGTCGCAGTGGATGTGTCCCATGCGACCCGTGTGCAAGACAGGTTCAATGTCGCGCTCTTGATGATAGGCACCACTGGCATCGTGCTGATGGCGACGTTTTCCTGGTGGGCCACGCGGCGCGGCCTCGCCCCGCTCGAGCGAGTCGCCAGCGACGCACAGCGCGTGACCGCCGAACGCCTCGGCGAGCCACTGTCGATCGAGCAGGCGCCCGATGAAGTTCGCGGCGTCGTCGAAGCCATCAACCGGATGCTCGGACGCCTCCAGGGCTCGTTCGAGTCGCTCGAGCAGTTCAGCGCGGACATCGCTCACGAACTGCGCACCCCGCTGAGCAGCCTGAAGTTGCAGACCGAGGTAACGCTGTCGCGGGAGCGATCCGCCGACGACTACCGCGAAGCGCTGCTCGGCAGTTTGCAGGAAATCGAGCGGCTGCAGAAGATGGTCTCCGACATGCTGTTCATCGCACGGGCAGAACGCGGGATGGCCTCTGTCGGCAGCGATCCGGTCGACCTGCGCTCCGAGACGCTCGACGTGATCGAGTACTTCGAACCGCTCGCATCCGAACGTCGATTGAGCACGGTGATCGAGGGGACGGGCACGGTCTTTGGCGATCGCGCGATGATCCGCCGCGCGATCACGAATCTTCTGTCGAACGCAGTGCGATATTCGGTCGACGGCTCCGAGATCACCGTGAGGATTGCCGAGAATGCCGGTACGACACGACTGACGGTCGGGAATCGCTGCGAGCCGATCTCGCAGAGTCAGATCGACCACCTGTTCGATCGCTTCGCGCGAGGAGACGCGGCGCGGGATCGGCAACCCGACGGATCCGGACTCGGCCTGGCGATCGTGCGCTCGATCATGAATCTTCACCGCGGCAGCGTGACCGCGCGGCCGCTCGATGAAGGCCTCGAGGTCGAGTTGTCTTGGCCGCAACGAGCAGCCCTCTCGTGAACGACACACAGACCTCTCTGCGGGTCAAGATCTGGGGCGATGAGCCTGGGTTCGGTGTCGGTGGTGACCAATTCTCTGCGCCCCGGGAGATTGCGCCTTTAGACGACGCGCGAGCTGGAGGGCGGGCGGGGCCAGCAGTAGGGCGCTTTGTGCGACCATGACAAGCTCCGGCGAGTGCCACGCCGCACGCGAGACTCGATCGCCGCGCCATGCCTCTCTGCGAAGTCGACCGCCTCACCATCGGATGTTGCGCCCTGCGCCGATTGCCCGGAGGCAAGGCCAGCGTGCCGGCGCGAGCGGTGCTGGCGGTTTGCCTGATGTGCGTCGTCTCACTGGCGTGGGGAGCAGACCGGCTGCGCATCGGCTCCAAGCGATTCACCGAGTCCTACATCCTCGCGCAGGTGCTGGCGCAAACCGCGCAGCCCCACGCGCCCGTCGAGGTTCGCCAGGGACTCGGCAACACCGCCATCGTCTACGAGGCGCTTCGTTCCGGCAGCATCGACCTCTATCCCGAGTATTCGGGGACGATCGACCAGGAGATCCTGAAGAATTCCCGGCCGTCGACACTGGCCGCGATGCGTGAACAGCTCAGACCGCTCGGTCTGGGCGTCGACATCCCTCTCGGTTTCAACAACGGCTATGCGCTGGCGATGCGGGCCGACACGGCCGAGCGGCTCGGCATCGGGTCGCTCTCCGATCTCGCCCGCCACCCCGATCTGCGCATGGGCCTGAGCAACGAGTTTCTCGGCCGATCCGACGGCTGGAAAGGGTTGGCACGGCAGTACGGCCTGCTGCAGCGGCCCGCCGGGCTGGACCACGGCCTCGCCTACGACGCGGTCGTCGGCGGGCATGTCGACGTGATCGACATCTACACCACGGACGCGAAGATCGAGCACCTCGGGCTGCGCGTGCTGAAGGACGACGCGACGTACTTCCCAAGGTACGACGCGGTCGTGCTGTATCGACTGGACGTGCCGCAGCGGTTTCCGCAGGCCTGGGCCGCGCTGCAAAGACTGAGCGGCAGCATCGGCGAGCAGGCGATGATCCGGATGAATGCCCGCGCCGAGCTGCAGGGCGCGGCGTTCGACACGATCGCGCGCGAGCATCTCGCCGCAAAGAGGGAGCCGGACCACGGCACCGGTGCAGGTGCAGGTTCAGATGCCGCGGGCGGCGCGGATCGGAGCGACGCGGCCGGGAACGATCGAAACGCCGAAGCCGGCGCGGGCTTCCTGGCCAAGTTGTTCGGGCCGGACCTGCTGCGCCTGACCCTGCAGCACCTCGGTCTGGTCGTGGCTTCGGTCGGGCTCGCGGTTCTGGTCGGCGTACCGCTGGCGACGCTCGCCGCGCCCCACCCCGGGCTGCGCGCGGGCGTGCTGGGCGCGAGCGGCCTGCTGCAGACCGTGCCGTCGCTCGCAATGCTCGCGATCCTGATCTCGTGGGTGGGACGCATCGGCGCGGTGCCCGCCCTGCTCGCGCTGACGCTCTACGCGCTGCTGCCGATCATGCGCAACACCTGCACGGGTCTGGCGGGAATTCCCGCCGGGCTGAAGGACGCCGCGGATGCGCTGGGCCTGTCGCCGGGACAACGACTGCGCCTCGTCGAGCTCCCCCTGGCAATGCCCACGATCGTGGCGGGAATTCGGACGGCGACCACGATCGCGGTCGGCACCGCGACGATCGCCGCGTTCATCGGCGCGGGCGGTTACGGCGAGCGCATCGTCACCGGGCTCGCGCTCAACGACAAAGAGCTGTTGCTGGCAGGCGCGCTGCCGTCAGCCGCCCTGGCCCTGCTGGCCGAGGGCCTGTTCGAGCTGGCCGCCATTCGGATGCGGCGCGCTCGGGGTCTTTGAGCGAGCGCCACGCGGGATCGCTGAGCCTACCGCTTGCCCTCGATCGCGATCTCCACGATCCGCGGCCCGCCGTCCTCGAACGCCTCCCTCAGCGCCGCCGCGAGTTCGTCGGCGCGCGTCACGCGCTGGCCCGGCACGCCCATGCCTGCCGCCATCTCGACGAAGCCCAGCACCGGCCCGCCCAGGTCCATGTGCGGATAGGGCTTGTCCGAGGCCGCGTCGAAGCGCTGCCGGTAGATGTCCAGGTTGTGCTTGAGCACCCGGTACTCGCGGTTGACGAGGATCGCGAACACGATCGGAAGCCGATGATGCGCGGCGGTCCACAGTGCCTGGATCGAATACATCGCGGAGCCGTCGCCGGAGACGCACAGCACCGGTCGGCCGGGGTGGCCGACCGAGGCGCCGATCGCGCCGGCGAGCCCCTGACCGATGCCGCCGCCCCGGGCACCGAGGTAGCCGTCCGATGCATCGAACTGGAACGCCGCCGCGAAATCGACGCTCGCGGTGATCGACTCCTCGACGATCAGCGCCTGAGCCGGCGTGGCCGCGCGAAGCTCGGCCATCACGCGCGGCATCGAGATCGGCTCGCGCGACCACGCTTTCTCGAGCCGCGCGCGATAGGCCGCCGCGTCTCGCGCCTTCTGCTCGGCCAGCGCCGCGCTGCGCATCGAAACCGACTCCCGCCACGCGGCGTCACCCGCCTGCGCGAGCCCATCGTCGAGCGCGCGCAGTGTGGCGCCCATGCCGCCCACCAGCCCGACGTCGACCGGGTGGTTGTAGGCCAGCGGTCGCGCCGAAGTCTCGATCTGCACGACGCTGGCGCCCTGCGGGAAGGGCGAGCCCGGCGCGTACCAGACCTCCTCGAAGAATGCGCCGCCCACCAGCACCACGACGTCGGCGTCGCCGAGCGTCTTCCGGATGGCGGC
>JAHEDO010000248.1 GCA_024641185.1 Burkholderiaceae bacterium
GCTGGAACAGCTCTACCGCCTTCAGGTGCGGGTGTTCGGGGAGCGCGTCCAGCTCGTAGATCGGCGTGGCGGGGATGTCGAGCCGCTCGCAGACCGCCATCCAGTGCTCGGTCGTGCGCCGCGAAACGATGTCGGCGAGCAGGGCGTACAGCGGCCGGATGTTGCGGTTGCGGTCGTGCCGGTTGCGGACCTGGTACTTCTCGATCGCTTCGTCGTGGCCGGCTTCGCGCAGGAAAGCGGTCCAGTGGTGCTCGGTGTACGGCAGCATGCTGACGTGGCCGTCGAGCGTGGGCAGCGGACGCCTGCCGCCCGCCAGCACCCGCGCGTAGCCGAACGGCTCGGTCTGCGGCTCGAAGCTGAAGCCGCCCAGGTGCTCGGCCAGCAGGAACGCGGTCATCGTCTCGTGCATCGGCACCTCGACGCTCTGGCCCTCGCCGGTGCGCAACCGGTGCACCAGGCCTGCGAGCACCGCGTTGGCGAGGAACACACCGACCGTTTTGTCGGCCAGCAGCGTGGGCGCGTACTCGGCCACGCCCAGGTTCGCGCGGTTCAGTCCCACGAGTCCGGATGCCGACTGGATGATATCGTCGAACGCCGGCTTGTCGCGGTACGGGCCGTCCTGCCCGAAGCCGGTGGCGACGCAATAGACGATGCCGGGATTCAGTTCTCGGACCTGCTCATAGCCGAAGCCGAGCCGCTCGATCGCGCGCACCCGCATGTTGTGCACCAGCACGTCCATCTTCGGGATGAGCCTTCGGAGGACGTCGCGACCATCGGGCGACTTCACGTCGATCGCGAGCGAGCGCTTGTTGCGATTCAGCGCCAGGAAGATCGAACTCATCCCCCTGTGCCGGGACACGCCGTTGGCCCGCATCAGGTCGCCCTGAAGCGGCTCGACCTTGATCACGTCGGCGCCGTAGTCGCCGAGCAGGTGGGTGGCCATCGGACCCAGCACCACCGAGGTCATGTCGAGGACACGGATGCCACCGAGCGGTCCGGAGCTCATCGATCGGGTCTCTCGCAGGTGATTTTTCGGGTGCTAGACTGACCGATTCACACTATACCGGCGAAGCGCGTGCAGCCCTTGCCGGACAATCGAAGGAACGCAGCCAGGTGAGTGACATCAGGACGCCGGCCGATCTCGGCCTGACGCGCGAAGGCCATGTGGCGATCGTCGAGATCCGCCGGCCGCCGCACAACTTCTTCGACATCGAACTGATCCGCGGTCTCGCGGACCTGTTCGAGGCGCTGGATCGCGACGAGCACTGTCGCGCCATCGTGCTCGCGGCCGACGGGACCGCGTTTTGCGCGGGCGCCGACTTCTCGCGGCGTGAGCGATCGGTCGTGCCGGGCGCGGAGCAGAAGAGCAACCCGCTGTACGACGAGGCGGTGCGGCTGTTCGCGTGCGTCAAGCCGGTGGTTGCGGCGGTGCATGGTGCCGCGGTCGGGGGCGGGCTCGGGCTGGCGATGGTGGCCGACTTCCGCGTGACCTGTCCCGAGGCGCGGTTCTCCGCGAACTTCAACCGGCTCGGTTTTCATCCGGGGTTCGGACTGTCGGTGACGCTGCCGCGCCTCATCGGGGTGCAGAAGACCGCGCTGCTCTTTTACACCGGCCGCCGAATCGGTGGCGAGGAAGCAGTGTCGATCGGCTTGGCCGACCTGCTGGTGCCGCAGTTCGAGGTTCGCAGCGAAGCCCTGAAGCTCGCGCAGGAGATCGCGTTGTCGGCACCGCTGGCGGTGGTGTCGACGCGCGCGACGCTGCGCAGCGGGCTGGCGGAGCAGGTCCGCCGCGCGACGGCTCACGAGGGCGCGGAACAGGTCAGGCAGTTCCGCACCGAAGACTTCAAGGAAGGCGTCGCAGCGATGACGGAGCGGCGGGCACCGCGATTCCAGGGGCGCTGAAGACGGTGTCGGTCGGCAGCGCGTAGCGGGCACCGGTCGCGCCGGCGCGGTGCTTCGGCCGCCCGGTTTGCCTGCCAGGCGGTCGCCCGGCTCAAAGCGCGGTGAGCATCGGCCAGAGCGCGTCCGCGCCCTGCGCGCCGACCATCAGGCCGATCCGGCGCTGCCAGAACACCTCGTTGCCGTATTCGTCGCGCCACGCGTACAGGCGCCGCGTGACGTTGTGCAGCACGTGTTCACGGGTGAAGCCCATCGCGCCGTGCACCTGGTGCGCGATGTCTGCGCCCTGACCTGCGGCCTCGCTGATGCGAGCTTTCGCGATCGCCACCAGTAATTCGTCCGGATGCACGCCCGGCGAATCCAATGCGGCCTCGCAGGCGGCGCTCGCCGCGGCCGCGTGCGACGCCTGCACCGCGAGAAGGTGTTGCACCGCCTGGAACTTGCCGATCGGCCTTCCGAACTGCACGCGCTCATTGGCGTACTGCAGTGACAGTTCCAGCGCGCGTTCCAGCGCACCGACCATCTGCGCGCTGCGTGCGAGCGCGCCGTAGCGCATCAGCAGTGCGGCGGCGTCTGGCAGCGGTGCACGCATGATCCGCTGCATCGTGTCCACGCTCAGCGCGGTTCGCGGCTCACCGGCGAGGTTGCGCTCGCCGCGCACGATGCGCGGCGAGCCACCGTAGAGCGCGACCGCTTCGCCCTCGGGCGACGATTCGACCGCGACCACGAAGTCGCATTGCTCGCCCCATGCGACGCGTGGCAGCAGGCCGTCGGCGTCGGCCGCGCCGACGGCGAGCACACCGGCCGGCACCTCCAACTGTGCCGCCTGCAGCAGGCGGGTCGCGATCATCGCCTCGGCCAGCGGCAGTGGCACCCCGTGATAGGCGGTGCGCCTGAGCGCGCGCAGTGCGCTCGCGAGGGCGAGGCCGGAGCCACCCGCCGATTCGGGCAGCAGGCAGCGGGTCAGTCCGATGTCGACGAATGCCGACCAGAGCTGCGCGGGCCATTGACCCTGCTCGGCGCGCTCGCGCGTCTGCCGATCGGCCTGCGCGGCGCACAGGCGGTCGATCGTCTCGAGCAGCAGCGCGTCGATCTCGGACGTCGAGTCGGAATCTTGCGCGGTGGTCGGCATCACGGTGGATTCCTTCGCGTCGATGGGGGGAGGGCTCATCGCAGTCCCAGCCCGCGCGCGATCATGCCGCGCAGGATCTCGCGCGTGCCGCCGCGCAGCGTGAACGACGGTGAGCGCAGGATCGTCAGGCCGAGGTTCTCCGCGTAGCCCGGTCCGCGGCCGAGCGTCGTCTCCACCGGGAGAAGCCTGCGGAACACCTCGGGCACCTCGCGCTCGAAGGTCGTGCCGAGGTCCTTGACCAGTGCCGCTTCCACCGCGGGGTTGGCGCCGCGGTCCAGCTGGCCGGCGATCGACGTCGACATGCGGCGCAGCGTCGCGAGGTGCGCGACGAGCCGCCCGATCTCGACCGCCGCGCGGTCGTCGGGCTCGGCACCCACCTGGCGAAGCGATTCGAGCAGGAGCTGGAAGGTGCTCATGAACCGGTCCGGGCCTGAGCGCTCGAACGCGAGCTCGCCGGTGACCATTCGCCAGCCCGCGCCGACGCCGCCCAGCACCATGTCGTCCTCGACGAAATAGTCGTCGAAGATCACCTCGTTGAAATCGTGACCGCCGTAAAGGTTGTAGATCGGTCGCGTGCTGAACCCCGGCCTGGATGTGTCGACGATGAACTGCGTGAGCCCCGCGTGCCGGTCCTCCTCGAGCGGCGCGGTGCGCACCAGCGCGATCAGGTAGTGCGCGTGATGCGCACCGCTGGTCCAGACCTTCGTGCCCGAGACCGACCAGCCGCCGTCGACCTGTTTCGCGCGGGTGCGCACCGCCGCAAGGTCCGATCCGGAGTCGGGTTCGCTCATGCCGATGCTGAAGAAGCACTCACCGGCGGTGATGCGCGGCAGGATCAGCTGGCGCGCGCGCTCGCTGCCGTGGCGCAGGATCTGGTTGCCGCTCTGGCGGTCGGCGACCCAGTGCGCGCCGACCGGCGCGCCGCCGGCGAGCATCTCCTCGATGACGACATAGCGCTCGAGTGCCGAGCGCTCGTGGCCGCCGTACTGCTTTGGCCAGCACATGCCGATGTATCCGGCGCCGCCGCAGGCGCGCGAGAATTCGGGGTCGCGCGAATTCCAGGAATTGACGCGCGGATCGAAGCGACCTTCGGCGATCTGAGCCGCGATGAACGCGCGAACCTCTGCGCGCAGCGCGGGCGCCGATTCGGGCAGGCGGACGGGGTCGAAACGGAATTCGTGCATGACGATGGGCCGGCGCGGGGTGGGAACGGGTCGAGTGTCGTCGGATGCGCGGGTGCTGTCCATCGGTGGCGTTCCGATGTTCGCGCGGACGGCGTCCGACCGGGGCGGCACCCGCTGAAAGTCACCGCGGGTCGCGCGGCCTACAATGCGAAGTCCCGGAGCCCATCGACTCGTCGACAACGGAGATGCCACTGATGCGCGGACGCCAGGTCTTCATGCAGAGCCTCGTGACCCACGGGGTCGAGCGGATTTTCGGCAACCCGGGCACCACGGAGAGCCCGCTGCTGGATGCGCTCGCCGACTACCCGTCAGTGGAGTACG